>JBGTJM010000553.1:0-3933 GCA_041745115.1 Thermomicrobiales bacterium | reverse complement strand
TGTCTTTCATGATTTGCCTTTCTGCACTTTGTGCATAACGTGCACTAGGGCCCGGAACCGTTCCGAGCACTTTGCTCGTTCAATCAAGAAACGACCAGATACCCACTTTGGTTCCCGGTCATGAATTGCTCGAATCTGGGTAGCGTCGGCGAAGGCGCTCCAGACCGATCCAAGTCACTGTCAACCAGCCAAGTAGCAAGACTGACGTGATCTGTGCGAGTCGCCAGTTCGAGATTCCCTCTGATTCCGCAACGGGTTCCGAGGGCTCTGCCAGTTGATCGCCATCCACGAAAGCTTCTTCGTCTGCAACATCACTTCCAACACCCGTCGATTCACTCACGGGAGCGTCGTCTATCACTGCTTCATCGGCTGGCGCAGCCATCTCAGCATCGGCGGATTCAGGTTCATCTGCCGGTCCTGTGTGGAGGGCTGGTCCAGTGTCGCCTTCAGACGTGGTTTCCCTGAACAGCGCTGGGGAGTCTGCTTCCTGGACGAGAGCGGGTTGGTCTGCTGGGTCACGATCGTTCGCAATGAATGCCCCTGTCGTGGCCACAATAAAAAGCGCGAGCACGCCTGCCGTTGCAATGCGAAACGCGGGAAAAGCCGGGTTCTTGAGCGTTTCGAACCAGGACCTGGCGCGAGTCTCTCGTGGAGCGACGGGTTTCTGGTGGATGGCGAACGAGCGTGGCGGATCGAGCAACGGCACATCTCCAAGTACTTTCACTGTGGCATTGAGCTCGTCTAGCTGCACGCTGCACACAGAGCACGATTGAAGATGGTTCCAGATCTCGGTCGATTCCTGGAGGAGTGACGGGCGATCGACGAGGTCGCCGATCGCGTCGGCTGACAGATGTCCCGATGCGTCTAGCGACAACGATTCGGCGGATGTTGGGTTGGGCTTTTGAGGTGGTGGCATCGAGTTGTCCATTGCTAGAGAGAACGCTGGGCGGGCGATATGAGTTCCCTGGTATGCGGATTGCTCGAGAGTATGTCTCGAAGACGTTCTCTGCCTCGAAACGCCCGGGATTTCACTGTTCCAATGGGGACACCGAGAATCGTCGCTGCTTCATCGTAACTGTATTTGTGAACATCGCAAAGTAAGACGGCAATTCGTTGATCGGGCTGAAGCTGGTCCAGACAGGCCTGAAGGGATTCAGATAGCTCCAACGCCTCATAGCGAGCGACGGGATCTGCGTTGTTGTCTGGGTCGATCAGAGGAATCTCGATTGATCCGTCTTCGTCCGTGGCGAGTGAATCTACTGGATAGCGAGTTCTCGATCGCAGCTTGTCGTAGCAGCGGTTCGTTGCGATGCGCATAAGCCACGGTCTAACGACGCCACCGCGAAATGACTTTGCGGCCTGCCACGCCTTCAAGAACGTGTCCTGGGTTGCGTCTTCCGCTTCCTGCGCTGTTCCGAGCATTCGGTAGCAGAGGTTGTAGACAACCCGTTCGTGTCTCATCACCAGTTCATTGAATGCGTTGAGATTACCCTGAGCGGCGGCGAGCAAAAGCGATTCGTCGTCAGTCGCTCGATCACTATCCGCCTGGAAATCGACCTTTTGCCAGAATCGTCTCACGGCGGGTCATCATCCCTGCATCATAGCAGCGCCGTCAGCTCGCATAGGGTCTCAGCTTTACCTGAGAAGCGACCGATGGATTGGCCACCACTCGCGGGAACTGGCCCCTCAGTACGCGCAGCGCACCATCGAGCGCATCATGGCGCACCTGGACAATTGATCGCTCCGAGTAATAAGCAGAATGTGGGGTAAGGATGACGTTGGGGAGCTTGTACAGCGCGGAATCCGATGGCAAGGGTTCTGGATAGACGACATCGAGCGCTGCTCCGGAAACGTGATGGTCCTGCAGCGCAGAGATAAGGTCGTCAAGATTGATAATGAGTCCCCGGGCAGTGTTGACAATCTGAACACCCGGTTTCAACGCGGACAGCCACTGGGCGTCGACCATACCGCGCGTTTCCGATGTCAGCGGGCAGTGAATCGAAATGATGTCTGCGCGCGCGGCCAGTTCCTGAAAGTCCACTGGTTCGGCACCCCTTTGCCGAATCGCTGCTGGCGCCAAATGAGGATCCATTGCAAGGATCTGAGCCCCTAAGGGAGCGAGCCGATAGGCTACGGCCGTTCCAATTCTGCCGATTCCAACGATGCCTACAGTGGCCTCACGCAACGGTAGAATCGGTCCGCGAAGAATGCGTTTTGTCTGGTGGGCATGTTCATTCCAGGCGCCATCATGAAGGTCCTGGTTCAATTCCACGATTCGGCGATTCAGGGCGAGAACGAGAGAAAGTGCATGGTCTGCCACCTCGTTTGTGCAGTAATCAGGTGCATGTGTAACCACGATGCCCCGATCTGAAGCAGCTTCGAGATCGATGTGATCGATACCAACGGCATAGCGACTGATGACCTTGCACTTTCGCAACTGACTGATGACGTTCGAAGTAATTTCGTCCCGAGAAGTCAGAAGCACCGCATCAGCGTCCGAAATGGCTTCGATAAGCGCCGCTTCGGAACCGCATAGACCAACTCGAAGATTGACTTGCATGTCGGGGAGATGAGCAAGATGTTCGAGCTCCCAGGCGAGATCAAAACGGTCTGATGTGATGACTATGTCGAACACGGGCCGATTCATCGATTGAGCTCCAGGTGGCGGAGTTGAGACCTCAAGTGCGCACCGCAGGTTGCCTGAGCCTGGCCGTATCCCCAAGCGATGCTGTGAAACCATAACTGGGACATGGAAAAAGTCCCGACAAGCCTTGCAGCGGTGGCTTCCCTGACCAGTGCGTTTCCCAAAGCACGCCCCGCAACGGCTAAGGTGCCCGCAAAGGTCCCGAAGGAAACTGGAATCAAAGCACTACCCCGCATTTGTGCTCTGCCCGACGAATCCACCGGTGGGAAGCCGATTCGTGCTCGGCTCCTCGGGACTGCACGTACACTATATACGTACACCTTGGGTGTGTCAACCAGTTTTGGCATCGAATTTGGCAGGTTGACGAAATGTGCTTTCAAGTCGATCTCAGCGTCGCGACGATCTCCCCTGCCACCGCCACCGCGTCGACGGTACCGGGATCGATCCACAACATCACATGTGAGATGCCAGCCTCCGCGTAGTCCGCCAGAAACTCCGCGGCCTGACTGATGTTTCTGGGATTTGGCTTCGCGGCGCCACCGGAAAACCAGACCCCCTCAGCTCCTTCCAGATCGAGGAATACGCAACAGCTTCTTTCAATAGACTCGGGATCGCGACCGATGTTGTCGCATGCGGCGTCAAGGGCCGCAATCCGCGGGAGAACTTCATCCACCGAGTGTGTCCAGGTCGTGTTCCAGATGTCCGCATACCGGGCTGCCACTTTGAGCAGTCTGGGGCCGTCTGTCCCAACCATAATTGGCAGGGAGTCTCCGCGAGGACCACGGGGCCGAAGATAGCAGTTGGGGGCGGATTCGAACTCGCCGTGGAAATCGACGTGCCCATGCCTGATCAGGTTGTAGATGATGTGAAACTGCTCTTCGAATCGACTGGCACGCCGGTCATATGGGAACCCATACGATGTAAATTCAGGCTCGTGCCAGCCAGCTCCCAGTCCGAGAATGAGCCGCTGGTTACTGATCTCATCAACCGTTTCCGCCGTCTTGGCAAGCAGTGCTGGGTTTCGAAACCCTGCGCACGTCACCAGTGGTCCGATTTCGATTCGGGTTGTTGCCTGAGCCATAGCTGCAAGCAAGGTCCAGCACTCCCATCGGCCCTGGATTGGGGTGTCGGGATAGTCGAAGATCATGTGATCTGCGACCCAGACCGAGTCGAGTCCAGCCGATTCTGCAGCCATGGTCAGAGCCAGCACGTCTTTCCATCTTTTTGCCGTGGGCGACATTGTGCCGTCACCATTGGGGATGTAAAGCCCAACCTTCAGCGACTCTGGA
>JBGTJM010000552.1:0-5770 GCA_041745115.1 Thermomicrobiales bacterium | reverse complement strand
TTCGAAAGTTGGCTGTTTGCAAACCATAAGGGGGAGATTCATGAAGCCATTGGGACCCTTTGACAAGTACCTGATTCATGAGTTCGTGGAGGACTATCGCGATGGGATCATGTCACGGCGAGACATGATTCGTCGAGTCATCTACATCACCGGTGGCGTTGCATCAGCGGCGACCATTCTGACATCGATGGGCGTTACCCCGATGACTCGCGCAGCGATGGCTCAGGAGACAACCCCGACCCCGTCGGCCGAGCCGCAGTCTCCGTTGTCCGTGGCACCTGACGATTCTCGTATTGAGGGATCGGACATCGAGATACCAGCCGAAGACGGGACGATGATCATGGCATATCAGGCTCTTCCCGCCAATGGCAATGGTTCAACGGAAGTCATGGGAACTCCGGCGGCCTCCCCGACGGCAATGGAGGGTTGGCCACTGGTAATGGTCTGCCATGAGAATCGCGGGCTCACCGAGCATATCCGTGATGTGACGCGAAGATGGGCTGTCGAAGGATATGCTGCTGTAGCGCTCGATCTCCTGAGCCGCGAAGGCGGCACCGACGCAATCGAAGACCAGGCGGAGATTCCCGGTCTGTTCAGTGAGATCGATCCCAATCGCCACGTTGGCGATTTCCAGGACACTCTTGCATTTTATTCGACCGTCGAGGGAGTTGATGCCAGCCGATCCGCAATGACCGGCTTCTGCTTTGGTGGCGGCATCACCTGGCGAGTCGCCACGGCATCGCCGGAACTGAACGCGGCGGCACCGTTCTACGGACCTCCCCCGGATCTCGAAGAAGTTCCCAATATTGAAGCAGCTGTTCTCGGTGTCTACTCTGACGATCCGGATGACTTCGCCAACAATGGCCTCGAAGAGTTGCGGCAGGCTCTCGTCGATGCAGGGATAACCCACCAGATCAACATTTATCCGGATACGCAGCACGCGTTCCACAACGACACCGGCCAGCGGTACAACGAGGAGGCGTCGCTAATGGCGTGGGCTGACACCGTTGCCTGGTTCGCCCAATACGTCTGAGAATCCGAAGCAGTAACCGCACGAGAAAGCCGAAGTTCCACCAAATGGCTGGAGCATCGGTGTCATGGCGTATACAACCAAACCCTCAAGTACTCAAGGGCTGCGCATTCGACGTGGCCACACTATCGTGTGTCGCGGACCAGCCGGTGGTAAATTCCGAAAAGCAAAAACGTTGGCGGCCACTGTCCAACGAACGTGGACATCTGATGCTTACCAGATAATCGCAACACCGCTGAAATCCCTATGGAAACAACTGCCAGCCAGTACCAGGTTTCTTCAGGTACCGTGTCCGTCACTCGGAAAAATGTCTCTCCTGCCTGATCGATGCTTTCGTTGTGTTCTGACATTGATAATCCCTTTCACGATTCGAGCGCACGTCAGTCAGACGGAATGGCGCAAAGCTGACGTTGATCAGGCATCAAGAGCCTGTTCCAGTAACTCACTGCATCATCTGTGCCGACGAACGGCAGAAACTTGATACAACTCGCGTCGCGACTCGGTTGGGCATTTCAGTCGTCGACGAGCTAGAGCCCTGTGTTCTCGCGCCTGAATTGTGCTGAGGTTGCATTGGCGTAAACTTGCGGCAGCCGCCGGGGTGGCGAAATGGCAGACGCGCCAGATTTAGGATCTGGTGACCGCAAGGTCGTGGGGGTTCGAGTCCCTTTCCCGGCACCGATCGATCAACACAATTGAGAGGCATTTTGGTGCGTTCCCTTATGGCGCCAGATTTCAATAGCAACGCTAGCGAGAACGACGTGTGGTTGCAGTGGAATCGAGACCAATCTTTTGCCAGAGTGAGAGATGGCAATGAGGTCGTGTAGTAGTGTTGGAGGTTCCATGATCCGTCTCCAGAAGGCCCCTGGAGTGACATTGCTTCCATTGCAGTGATCTCTCAGGACGGGAGAATAGCACCGTGATCGGCTCCCAATCTTGTCATAACCTCGATTGCTTGAGCAGTGATCGATTCCACAATGTCGCTGGCTCTGGCAGATCGGTCCACCAGCCCGACGCTTTGACCGGCATATTGCACCATCGATGCAAGGTCGCCGGTGACATCTTCGGTCGGGAAATCGCTTTGATAACGAAGGATCTCGGAGCCATCCGAACGTGTGGCGATGACCGCCTCGCGGTCGGTTAGGCTATCAGGAGATGGCCGACCTGCGGCGATCCAGGATTCGTACGTTGAGTTCCTCAGCGTACGAAGAGGAGAGTTCGGCCAGCCGTCGTCAAAAATGTCGGTAAGCACCGTGTCAGTGACAAGACTTGACTCCAAGTGGGCACGATACTCGGAGTGGATCGGCGCTTCCCAAGCTAGAAGAAAACGGGTACCCATCCAGATTCCTGCAGCACCGAGCGCCATCGCAGCTGCCATTCCGCGCCCATCGGCGACGCCTCCAGCAGCGACCAATGGTGTTCCCGGAATGGCATCGGCCACTGCTGGAACGAGTGCCATCGTCCCGACTTCACCCCAGACATGTCCGCCGGCTTCAACGCCCTGAGCCACGACGAAATCGACACCTTGTTCCACGGCACGAACCGCTTCCTGTGGACTACCGACCGAGTGGGATACCAGAATGCCCGCAGCATGACAGTCAGCAATCCATGGACCGGGATCGCCCCAAAAGAAACTGATGACTGCGACCTTTGCATCGATCGCAATTGCGAGGCGATCGGAAGGGTCCCACTCCAGAACCAGATTGATGCCGAAGGGCTTAGTGGTGAGCAGGCGAGTCTGGCCGATCAACTCTCGCGCCTCTTCTGGGCTGCGCCAGGTAAGCGACAGCATCCCCAGGCCGCCCGCATTGCTCACAGCGGCTACGAGTTCGGGTGTGGTTGCGCCGCCAATCGGCGCCTGAATGATGGGAGTGTCAATGCCGAGAAGCTCGGTTAGGGGTGTCTTGAGATTTGCCACGAACGCTTCCTTCCTATGATGTCGATCCGCCCAACACTTTCACTCGACTCCGTTCGGCATCGTATAGCATGCTGGTGCTGTTGGCAGCGCGCCACTGTCGGCTTGTTAAACTACGTTCAACGGCGGACAGGCCTTGGCAGTCTCATCAGCCGCCCTGGACGGAACCCTGATTTGGTGTAGCCCCCTGCGACGTCATTGCTTTTTGGGGAACGAACACTGACGGAGGTTGCCATGAAACTGCGCAATCCTGTAGTCACGCTCTTGAGCTTCTCTACGGAGCAATGCCCACGCTGTCTCCAGACTTACCCTCGTGAGATGGAGTACCGCTGCTCAGAATGCGATGGGCCGCTATGTCCTTTTTGCGTCCTTACAGTCGATGCGCAGTGGTGTTGCTCTGGATGCAAGGAGGTAATGGATGGCAGTCCGAGCGATGTGGATAGCTGAAATCTCGATTGATGCTGTGAGAGTACCTGTGAAACTGTATTCAGCCGTTCAGGACAAGAGTGTTCGTTTCCGGCTTCTTCACGAGGCTGATCAAATGCCCGTTGTGCAGCAGATGGTGGTTCCGGGCCGCAAAAATCCGATTCCCGCCGAGAAAATTCGCAAGGGGATCGAGATCGAGCGCGGCGTTTACGTGATGGTGTCGTCAGAAGAGCTAACGGAGCTCGAACCTCCGGAATCGCGTGAAATCCGCGTCGAACAGGTTATCGGTCGAGAGCAACTTGACGAGCGGTGGTTCGATCGGACGTATTTCCTCGGACCTGATGAGGATACGGCCTCCTACTTCGCCCTCTCCGAGGCTCTGGCGGGAGAAGACCGCATCGCGATCTCTCGCTGGACGATGCGCAAGAAGCGATACGCTGGTGCGTTGCACGGAACTCAGGGATACCTTGTGCTCGAAACGCTCCGTTTCGCAAACGAGATTGAGAGAATTGAGGTTCTGAAGACTCCCCCGAACCGTGCCCCTGACAATCGTGAGGTTTCGCTAGCGGAACAGCTCGTCAGCGCTCTCGAAGACGAATTCGATGCTGCAGCCTATCGAGATGCATATCGCGACCAGGTTCTGGACCTGATTGAAGCCAAGGCTTTGGGCAAAATCGTGAAGTTTCCAAAGGATAAAGTGTCAAGACGCAAGAGCTCGTTGGCAGCCAGCCTTGAAGCGAGCCTGAAGAAGGGCACAAAGGTTTCCAGTGGCGACTGAAGCGAAGGCTGGCGAACAGAAGGACCCTCGGCCATTCTGGCGCGGCACGATTGCGTTTGGCCTGGTTAGCGTGCCTGTGGAGCTGTATCCGGCCGTTCGATCCCACCGCGTTCCGCTGAGAATGCTGAGCCCGGAAGGCATACCCCTGAAACGGCGTTATTACTGCAGCGATGACGGAAAGGAGCTTTCCAGTGAGGACATCGTGCGAGGATACGAGCGAGAGGATGGCAGCTTCGTAGTCGTCGACGACGAGGAGCTCGAAGCGCTTTCGCCACAAAAATCGCGAGAGATTGATTTACGTCGTTTCGTCAACCGCAACGAGATACCCATCCGGTTATTCGAGCGTCCCTACGTTCTTGCGCCGGCAGGCGAGTCCACCAAGGCCTATCATCTGCTGGCCGAAACGATGGAACGCACCAATCGCGCCGGCATTGCGACGTTCGTGATGCGGGGCAAGGAGTACCTGGCTGCTATTTTCGCTGAAGGAGGTCTGCTCCGTGCAGCGACCTTACGCTTCCCCGACGAGCTTCGCACTCCCGACGATGTTGGATTGCCAGAGCCTGAACCTGCCCAGGCGAAGCTAAAACGCGAGATGCAAGCCGCTTTGAAGAAACTCAGAGCGAAGGAACTCGACCTTGGTTTGCTATTCGATGAGGACGCAGCAAATTTGCTTACGCTTGCGGAGCGAAAGCGAGCCGACTCTCTGGATATCGTGGAGATCCCGGAGTCCGAACTCGACGACGAGGAAGAAGATTCCAATGTCGTCGACATCATGAGCTTCCTCAAACGGCGAATTGAAGGCGAAGATGAGGGCGGCGACGACGCTTCAGACGACCCGGAAGGACTCGAGAACCAGACGAAGCATGAGCTCTATCAACGGGCACAGGAACTCGACGTCAAGGGGCGCAGCACCATGACCAAGGATGAGCTCATTGCGGCAATTCGTGCCAAGTCCTGATCAATCGGTGAGCGACCGCCGGGCTTCCTCGAAGTCCTGCCAGGGATCGCGCTTTCGGCTCTGTATGATCTCAGGAACCTGAAGAACGCTGAACTTCGGTGGCAATTCCTGGTCGTCTCTCAGTTCCGACCATTCGATCGGCAGGGCTACCGGAGCTCCAATCCGAGCCCTCGGAGAGTACGAGGTGATCGCGGTGGAGCCACGATCATTGCGAAGATAGTCGACGAAAATCTTGCCCTTTCGACGAGATTTGGACATGGATGTCGTGAATCGATTCGGTTCATCACGCGCCATTTCTCCAGCGACTCTGCGCGCAAAATGCTTGACGGACCGCCAATCAGCACTCGGTACCACTGGAACCACGATGTGCAACCCTTTGCCGCCTGTGAGCCTTGCGAACGCCACAAGACCGAGCGACTCCAGCCGGATGCGCAGGTCAGTAGCAGCATCGACAACGGCTGTCCATGGGAGCTCTTCAGAAGGATCGAGGTCGAAGACGATGATGTCAGGCTGATCGAGGTGGGTCTTTCGCGATCCCCACACATGCAGCTCGATTGCACCGATCTGGGTCAGGCCAATCAATGACTGCACATCGGCAGCCATTGCATATGGATCGCCGTCGTCCTCTACGGCGACGCGTGAAACGACATCAGGCACGCCGCCGCC
>JBGTJM010000551.1:0-18117 GCA_041745115.1 Thermomicrobiales bacterium | reverse complement strand
AAAACCATCCGTCCCCAGCTGGGATCGTTGGGCTGAGCGGCCAGGCCAAGGTAGCTGAGGCTTGCTTCAGCGATCATGGCGCTACCCAAGGTCAGGGACGTCTGGACGATGACTGGAAGGGCCAAGTTGGGGGCAATGTGTGTTCCGACGATTCGGCTTTGCCGCTGGCCAATTGAGACGGCGGCCGTGACATAGTCACGATTGCGCTCCCGAATGACGAGGGCCCTGGAGAGACGAGCAAAGACAGGGATGTAGGCGATGGTGAGGCCGATGATTACGGCGCGATGCGACGGGCCCAGGGCAGTCGCCAGGGCGATGACAATGATCAGGCCTGGAAACGCCATCACCGCATCGATACAGCGCATGAGGGCGGAATCGATCGGGCCACGAAGGAAGCCGCCTACCATGCCCATGGTGCCACCGAGAACGAGCGCTCCGGCGACAGCAGACATGGCGATGCCGAGGGAGAGCCGTGCACCCCAAATGACGCGGGAGAAGATATCCCGGCCGAATTCATCTGTTCCGAAGAGATGCTGCCGAGACGGCGGGTCGAGGATGTTGCTGAAGTCCTGGGCTGTAGGGTCTCGTGGCGCGAGCGCGGGAGCAAAGATTGCGCACACCAGAGCAAGGAGCACGCATGGAGCGGAAATCAGGAACTGTGGTCTCGACCGGATCGCGTTCCAGTTGCGATGACGTTGTGTGTGGTGCGATGCCGGCTGGCGGGTGGTCTGAAGTGTTCGCGATTGAGTCTCTGGAACTGGCGAGTCGGATAACGAGAGGCGACTGACGAGCGGAGTCTTCATACAGACAGGCTAGTGAGTGCGCCTCGTTCATTCGTCAAGATTCGATTAACTCGGCATTTGCGTCGTCCCAGGCAGCCAACCATCGGTAGGACTTCGCTTAATGGTTTCTTGATCGGTGGACCTATCAGGAGCGAGTACGCTCACGATCAGTGGGAGCCTGCACGCATATTCGGAGAGCGCAATGACCGCCGTATTTCACGAATCGGGAACCTGGTTTCGGGGAAATCTGCACACGCACACGAATCAATCAGACGCGACGTGGACAATTGATGCGTGCTGTGGGTTTTATGAGGCTAAGGGATATGATTTCCTGGCGGTGACTGACCACTGGAAGATCACTGACAGTTCCGGGTCGCAGAGCCGGGGCTTGCTGATGATTCCCGGAGTGGAGATCAATGGCTGGACAGGGCCGGAGGTTCAGCACCATCTGGTGGGGCTTGGGGTGGACTTCGTGCCGGAGCGCGATGGTGCGGAGACACTGCAATCGTCGGTGGATGCGATTTCTGGTGCAGGCGGACTGGCGATCGTCGCTCATCCTAAGTGGTCAAAACAGCGCGGGTCGGATCTTGCCGGTACGCGGGGCGCACACATTCTCGAAGTGTTCAATGCCACGAGTGAGGTGCGCGAAGGCAATGGTGTGTCGGCGGAGCAGTGGAACGAACTACTGAACCGGGGCGAGCGGTGGTTTGCGATCGCCAGTGACGACGCCCATATGTTGCCTGGTCACGATGACTGCGGTCGCGGGTGGGTGATGGTCAAGTGTTATCAGCTGACGGAGGACGCGGTGCTGGATTCGCTGGTGCAGGGCCGATTCTATTCGACAACCGGTCCGCGGATCGAACATCTCTCGGTCTCATCCGATCGGGTTGAAGCCCGGAGTGACACGCCGGTGGTGCTGCGGGCGATCGTGGGTGGCGAAGCAACACAGACGGTCGTCGAGCCCGAGCGCACCGTGCACCATTCAGTGGAAATACTGCCAGGGTGGAGTTGGCTGCGGGTCGAGCTGGAGGATGCAGTCGGCGGGACGGCGTGGAGCAACCCTGTGTTTGCGGGCGACCTCCCGGTCTGACATCCGGCAGCGTTGACGGCAGGGTCAGTTGAACTTCTCACGGACTTGCAGCGAACTCGCGCACGTGGGTTCCTTGCGGTTGCGGCGGGGAGTACAATGAGACATTCCATTCTCTGTGCTAGCCGGCGGTCCTGCTATGTTCCTCACCGCAAGATTCTCGAATTCGATGCTGATCCTGGCGTTGCTGGGGGCAATTCTGACTATTCCGGGCAGCGGACGTGCCCAAGATGACGTATCCGTGGGAAGCGCCGATTCGCTGACCGGGGACAGCGTGCTGCTGGATATCACTCTGGAATTTGTGCCGGAACCGCCTGCATTCGTTGGCATCGCGCGGTTGAAGTTTCCGGTTGGCGGGTCGATTGTTGGTGGCCCGATCGCGGGTCCACGGGTTTTTCAGGTCGAGCAGGGTGAGTTTGCAGCCCGGCTCGATTCTGGTGGTACCGTGTGGCGGAATGGCGAGCGAGATCTGGCCGAGGCATATGACGGCGGCGCAGATGTGGTGATGGCGACCGGCGATGTGCTGATTCTGACCGTCAATCCGCCTTTCACCGTTTCCAACATCGGTGAGAAACCGGGCAGCCTGATAGATATTGTGATCTGGCCACCGATTGCAGAGCGGGTGCGGCCCTTCGTGACCGAAGCGGGGGTGATCTTCGAGCCACTGGCAGTCGGCGATGTGGGCGACATGCCGGATTCGCCAGGCAGGCTGACTGTGCAGCACAAGATTGTGCCCTTGAACGAGCGGGTCGAGTTTGCTCCAAGTGAAGGGCCGCGGCTGCTGTACGTGGAAACAGGAACGATGGGGCTGCTGGCGGCGACGGGCACCGTGCAATACGCGAGCGCAGCAACGAATACGCCGGGGTCGACTGGCGGCAGATTGAAGTCGCTGCGCGAGGGAGATGAAGCGCTGTTGACGGCTGGGGGTGCAGCGATCCTGCAGGCAGACAGCGGTGGGACGTTCAGGAATTATGGTCGCACGGAGCTCACGGTGCTCGAGGTGAGATTCACCAACGGCGGATAGGCGTTGCGTGTTGCGCCAATTGGTGACGAGAGGATGGTCCATTCCGCCATTGACATGGTTGGTTCGCCTCAATCCTTGACAGACCTTTGTGCGTATAGGTATATATCTGCGTCAAGGTACGAAAAGCCGTGTTCAGGGATTCGCAGATCGTTTTCGCGTCGGCGAGTCATCGATTCGCAAACGCGATTCGTGACGTTGGTCAAGCGGAAAGGAGTGATCAGGAGAACAGATCGCCACGCGGCCATCGACCGCCCGATCTCGTACCTGATGGCGGGATCGACGTACTGTCCCGAGTATTGACTCGATGACGAGGAAAGACAGGAGAAGGTACACGTATGACCATTCATATTCCACGCGACAAATGGTCGCATTCGCTGAATCGTCGCAAGCTTCTTGGTTACGGCGCCGCAGCTGGCCTTGGTGCTGCTGCGCTGAGGTTCGATGGGATGATGGCTCAGGAGGCCGTTGACCCGACGACCTGGACTCCGGAGTTCATTGCTTCCCAGGCCGGTACTCTAGAGGTCGATACGGCTGCTGAGATGGCCGCAATTGTACCGCTCGACTACACGGGCAAGGTGTCGTACTGGTATGTGGGCCCGAGTGAGGCAGAACCGCAGATCACCCACGACATGGATGCGGCGTTCTGGGAAGCGTTCGCAGCAACGTATCCGAACATCGAAGTACAAGTCACCAGCGTGGGTTACAACGACATGCTGGACAAGCTGCGGACTGCAGCGCTGGGCAATGCCGCTCCAATGCTGGCGAAAATGCCGATTCTATGGGGTGTCGAGTTTGCGGCTTCCGGTCAATTGATGAACTTCACACCTGAAGATGCCGGCTATTCGAGTGCGGAGTTCTGGCCGGGCGCAATGAAGTCGGTCACATGGGACGGCGAAGTGTATGGCGTGCCGACCAACAATGAGACGATGGCGCTGATCTGGAATGCTGCGCTGTTCGATGAGGCTGGGCTCGATCCTGAGTCAGCACCAGCGACTTGGGACGACGTGGTGGCGTATTCCGCGCAGATCAAGGAAAACACTGGCAAGTCCGGGTATGGCCTGGTGGCTCGCGTGAACGCAGGAAATACGCCGTTCCGGTTCATGCCGCAGATGTGGGCATATGGCGGCGGAGCGCTTGACGAGGCCGAGGATTCGCCGACATATCAGACGGTTTATGCGAACAACGAAGGCTCCATCGCAGCGGTGCAGGCGAGCTACGACATGTATGTGCGCGATCAGTCGGTACCGGTTTCGGCGCTGACGAACACGCAGGCAGAGAACGTTGATCCGTTTATCGGTGGGCAGCTGGGGATGATGATCAGCCACCCGAGCGAATACGCGAAGCTGAACGACCTGGCGGCAAATGCCGAAGGCGCGGATGCAGAGCTCGCGGCGCAGGTGGTGGAGAACACCCGATATGGATTGATTCCGGAAGGACCGGCGCGGCGAGCAGTGGTGTTCGGCGGGTCGAACATCCACGTGATGAACCCGGACAGTGTCGATGGTGACATCGATCTGGATGCAGCACGGGCGCTTGTCGCATTCATGACCGGTCCAGAGTGGTCGACGAAGCTGGCATGGGTGGGGTCGAACCCCGGCAATGTCCGCGGATTCCAGACCAGCTGGATGAAAGAGCGAATCGACACGATCCCATTCCTGGATGTGACGACTTCGATGCTGCCACATGGCATTCCGTTCCCGGTGATTCCAGAGTCGACGGAGATCATGAACATCATCATCCCGGACATGCTCCAGAATGCGCTGACGGAGACGATGAGCGTGGAAGAATCCTGCAACGACGCGGCGAGCAAGATCGAGTCGCTGCTGGGCGGCCTCTAGGATTTACGTTGCGGGTCGGCAGCATGCTGCCGACCCGTGAAGCGCGCTGAAAGGTCTCGAAAAGATGGCCGTGACGAGTGGTCCGGACCAGGCAGTTGCGGCTACATCTTCTCCAACCCGGTTGTCTCGGTTCTGGTCCTGGATAACTGGCATTGTTCCTTCGATGGTGGCTCACCGGGGGGATTACCTCTACATCCTCCCAGCTCTGGCGGTAATGATGGTGGTCATCGCCTATCCGGTGTATTTCACGATCAATCTCTCCTTTCATAACACCGGCCGAGCGCTTGATTTTGACAACAAAGTCTGGACAGGCCTGGACAACTACCGGCTGTTGCTGACAGGCGACTATTCCCGCGAGTTTCGCAAGGTCACGATCAACACCCTGAACTGGACGATCTGGTCGACGCTGGGTGCGTTTCTGATGGGGCTAGGCGCTGCGCTGGTGGTGCAGCGTGAGTTCATTGGTCGCGGTCTGGTGCGGGGGATTCTGCTGATTCCTTGGGTGATCAGCGCGGTCGCTGCAGCGTACATCTGGCGATGGCTGTATCACTCCGATTATGGCCTGATCAGCGGCGTGCTTACTGAGCTCGGACTCATCGACAGCAACATCATTTTTCTCGATAGCGTTGACATGGTGATGCCGGCACTGATTGTGGCGAATATCTGGAAAGAGTTTCCGTTCGCGATGATTATGCTCCTGGCTGGCTTGCAGACCGTGCCGGAGGGTCTGCACCGTGCGGCGATGGTGGACGGGGCGAGTCCCTGGAACCGGTTCTTTCACGTGACGATGCCGCACCTGAAGGGTGTGACGATCATCACCGTGCTGCTGCTGACTGTCGCCAATCTGAATTCATTTACGACGGTGTACATTATGACAGCCGGTGGCCCGGCAAACGCTTCGCAGATCTGGATAACTGATATCTATCGGATCGCGTTTCAACGAGTGCGATTCGACGTGGCGTCGGCGTACTCGGTGATTCTGTTCCTGGTCATGATGTCGATGGGCTATTTCTATGTGAAGGCGCTGACTCGAGGGGACCATCGGAGGACGATCAAATGAGCAGTGCGCCCGCTTCAACGCCGCTAAAGCGCTCGAAACGCAGAAAAGCTGATTTCTGGGGCGTTGCTGGCTGGATCTATCTGATCCTGCTGCTGCTGTTTGCGGCGGTGCCGATGCTGTGGATGTTTCTGACGTCGATCAAGACGCAGTTCGCAGCGTTGCAGTACCCGCCGCAGTGGATTCCTGAGTCCCCTACGCTGGATCAGTACCGAAATCTGCTTTCGCCAAGCAGCAGTGTCGGACCTGAGTTTCTGCGGTACATGTTGAATAGTGTGTGGGTGTCGACTGCGACGACCATTATCGGGGTGACGGTAGCGGTACCGGCGGCGTATGCGTTTTCCCGATTCACCTTTCCGGGACGAGAGGCGCTGTTTTACTCGGTATTGCTGCGGAACATGTTTCCGGCCGTGGTCTTTCTGATGCCGCTGTTCATCGTGATGCGGAACTTGCGGCTGGTGAACAATCACTGGTCGCTGATCATTACGTATCTGACGTTCGGGCTGCCGCTATCGATCTGGCTGCTGAAGGGCTTCTACGACAACATTCCGATCGAGCTGGAGCACGCGGCAAGGATCGATGGAGCATCCCGGTTTCAGGCATTTTTGCGGATCATCATGCCGTTGTCGGCGCCGGGGATCATTGCCACGGCGATCTACACCTTCATCATTGCCTGGAATGAGTATCTGTATGCAGTCACATTCATCAATAGTAAGGAGAAACTGACCTTACCGGTCGGTCTGCAACGGTTCTTTTCTGAATTCGTGACGAACTGGCCGGGGCTGATGGCGGCAGCTTTCATCATGAGTGTGCCAGTGGTCGTGCTTTTTCTGGTCTTGCAGAAGTACTTCGTGCGTGCACTGACAGAGGGCGCAGTGAAGTCGTAGATGGATGCTGCCGGTTTTGCCTGGCTGGCCGGCAAGTGTATTGTGCTCCGAAAGGGCGTTGAATGGCTCAGGTAATTCTCGACAAAGTGGTCAAGACGTATGGCGAGATCATCGCAGTCAACGAAGTGTCGCTGACTGTTGAGGATGGCGAGTTTGTGGCGCTGGTGGGCCCTTCTGGATGCGGGAAGACGACCACGTTGAATCTGATCGCTGGATTACTTGATATGACCGGAGGGGACATCTATATCGGTGACCGGCTGATCAACGATCTGGACCCAAAGGATCGCGATATTGCCATGGTTTTTCAGAACTATGCGCTGTATCCGAACAAGACCGTCTACAAGAATCTGGCGTTCCCGTTGCAAATGCGGAAGGTCCGCAAAGCGGAAATCGACCAACGGGTTCGAGAGACCGCTGCTTTGCTGAGTATCGAGGCATTGCTGGAGCGGAGACCGCGAGAGCTCTCAGGTGGACAGCAGCAGCGTGTGGCGCTGGGGCGGGCGCTGGTGCGAAATCCGCGGGTGTTCCTGATGGACGAGCCGTTATCGAACCTCGATGCAAAGCTGCGGGTGCAGATGCGGGCGGAACTGAAGCGATTTCATCAGGACCTGAAGGCGACCATCATTTATGTGACACATGACCAGCTGGAAGCTGTGACGATGGCGGACAAGATGGCGGTGATGAGTAGTGGATACCTGCAGCAGTATGCCGCGCCAGATACGATTTACAATCATCCCGTAAACGTCTTTGTAGCGACCTTTGTCGGTAGTCCGGCGATGAATATCGTGCGTGGAAATGTCGTGACGGATAACGGCAGAGTGAAGGTGCAGGGGAGTGATGGCTGGTCATACACATTGTCAGAGGTGAACGGAAGGCGGGCTCTGGCAAGTAGTGGTGAGGTGGTGGTTGGGCTGAGGCACAACGCGATTCCGTTGCATCAGCAGGAGATCCCGGGCGCTGTGCCGGCGCTGGTTTACACAGTGGAACCGACCGGTGATATTACCTTCGTCCATGCCAAGCTGGGTGATGCCATGCTGGTTCTGAGCGTGCCGCCCAGTACGAAAGTCCATGCAGACGACACCGTGTGGCTAGAGTTCGATCAGGAGCATATGCATCTGTTCGACGGAAGCACGGAGCTTGCGCTGCCGGCGTAACGTCATTCAGCGGTGGGTACTCCGATTCAGGATGGGCTCGATGGGGACCGGACGAGCGATGGATCCAGGTGGAGGCCGTTCTGGCTCAGTTGCTGATCTGAGTCGACTTCGGAGAGAACCTGAATGAGACCGTCTGGAGGAAGGGCGGGAGCATCCCTGTAGAGGTAGCAGGAGGTGGCCCTGCCGTGAGAAGTGTGGAAGAGCGGGGGTGCTGCTTCGACACATTCCTGCATTGCGTGCGGGCAGCGATCGTAGAACCGGCAAAATGACGTGCCTGTTGGCGCTACTCCACCTGCGGGTGTACCGAGAACGCGCTCTCCGAGCCACGGCAAGTCGGGATCGGCCATTGGGATCGAGCCAACGAGCAATCGCGTATAGGGATGCTCTGGTTTGGGTACCACGAGCCCGGCGTTGCCACCTTCGGTGACCGATCCACGATAGAGCACGATTATGTCGCTGCTGATGTGGAAGGCAGTGGTGAGGTCGTGGGTGATGTAGATCAGCGAGATGCCGAAGTCGCGCTTGAGGACCAGGAGACTTTCCAGGATTGTGGCGCGCAGCGATGCATCGACCATGGAGACGGGCTCGTCGGCGATGATCACTTTTGGACGGAGCAAGAGGGCTCGGGCGACCATGATGCGCTGCCGCTGACCGCCGCTTAGCTGGTGCGGATATCTGCCGAGGGTTTCGTCAGGCCGGAGGCCGACTGCTTCGAGGGCGTCGACAATGAGCTGCCGACGGTGCTCCTTTGACTTTGCCATTTTGAAGTTGTCGATTGGCGATTCAAGTACGTGATCGACCTTGTAGAACGGGTTGTAGACCTCGAAAGGATCCTGAAAAATGGCCTGGACATCGCTGAGAAACTCTTTGCGCTCACTGCGATTGAGCTGCTGGAGATCACGACCCTGGTAGAGCACCTGTCCTTCGGTGGGTGACGTAAGTCCGAGGAGAAGACGAACAATCGTGGTTTTGCCACTGCCGCTCTCGCCGACGATTGCGGTGACGGTTGGACGGTCGGCGTCAACACTGAAGGAAAAGCGTTCGAGGGCGATGGTTTGGGTTTTGTCGAACATCCCACCGCCAAAGATCTTGGTGACGTCGCGCGCCTCCAGAATCGTCGTCATGTTTTCTCCTTGCTGACCGAATCACCGTTTACTCGATGTGATGTCATTCAGGGCCTCTCTAATCTGCTGCCGATTGCTGAAGATCGCCGGCGATCGCTTGGTTATCGGGCATGTCGAGCAGATGGCAGGCGGCCATGTGGCCAGGCTGTATCTCGAGCATGCGAGGCTCCTGAACCTTGCAGCGGTCCATGGCGTGAGGACAGCGGGGATGAAACGGACAATCATTGGTATCGCGGTTTAGAAGCGAAGGGGGCAGACCAGGGATGCCATGCAGCGATTCGCGGTTTTCGAGGGTGGGCAGACTCTCGATGAGCATCTGGGTGTAGGGGTGAAGCGGGTTCTTGAACACGTCCTCAGTAGGGCCTATCTCAATCAGCTTGCCGGCGTACATGACTCCAAGTTTTTCGACTGACTGGGCCATGAGTCCCATATCGTGGCCAATCTGGATGACGGCCGCGCCAAGTTCTTCCTGAACTTTGCGAAGGGTTTCGATCACCTGCCACTGGACGACGACATCAAGGGCACTGGTGGGCTCATCGGCGATGATGACCTGTGGATTGAGGCTGATAGCGATGGCGATGCAGACGCGCTGTTTCATGCCTCCGCTCAGCTCGTGAGGGAACATGTTGGCGACAGCTGGCTGCAGGCCGACCCGTTGCAAAAGCTGAGCGATGAACGCTTCCAGCTCGGCGCCCTTCATTTCCTGGCCGTGATCGCGCAGTGAGTACCTGAACTGCTCTTTGATTCGCTTCACCGGGTTGAGGGAGTTCATCGCCCCTTGCGCGACGAGAGCGAGATGAGCCAGACGGACCTTGCGCATCGACTCTTCGTTGAGGCTGAGAAGATCTACCCCATCCAGAATGACCTGACCGGACTCAGGGCGGCCGGGGGGACGGATCATGCGCATGAGCGCGAGGGCAATGGTGGACTTTCCGCTCCCGGACTCGCCGACGAGCCCTAATCGTTCGCCTTCATTGAGGGTGAAGGAGACTCGCTCGACGGCTTTTACTGGCCCTTCGGGGGTGTGATAGTAGACCGACAGATTGTCAACTCGAAGTATCTCGTTTCCCTGAGCCATGTTCGCGAAAACCTCCGAGCGTTCAACGGGCTCTTTCAGAGCCGGGATTTGCTGATTCGTTCGCCGTTCCGGCCGGTGAGCCAAATGGTGAGCCAATCGGCATCTGTCTGAGAACCACGATCAACAGAAAAGTGTCTGTGCCGGGTAACTATAGCCGGTTGGGGTAATTGTGCTATTCTCCCAGCAACCGAACAGCTACTCAGTCAAATTGTGTGGGCCCATTGGGGGGCTCAGAGGTACTAGCTATCGGTTCTGATCCCAAAGCCGGGATCGGTATGGCGTTCGTCCGGAGGAAACACATGGCGGAAATCTCGAAAGTCTCGCGTCGTACGCTGGTGAAGGCTGGCGCAGCGGGTGCGGCGGTCGCGGCAGCGGCGCCAATGGTTGGCATGAGCCATGCGCTGGCTCAGGATCTGGCTGATATCCCGCGAAACCGAACGCTGATTCTGCGCTGGGCTGGTCAGGCCGGGCGGTATGTGGACCACGAGCTGTGGAACGGATTCCTGCCAACGGGCGCGAATCACCAGAACGGTCTGGGTATTCTGCATGAGCCGCTGGCGTATTACAGCGCATTTGCCGACGAGTGGTATCCATGGCTGGCTGAGAGCTGGGAGTATAACGAGGACTACACCGAGCTGCGGATCAAGACTCGCGAAGGCGTGTCGTGGAGCGACGGCACACCTTTCTCGGCAGAGGATGTGGCCTACACGATCAACAGGGCGGGCGAATACGGACCCGAAGTCAAATGGGGCACGAACATCGCGGTGTTCCTGGACCAAGCCGTTGCAGAGGATGCCAACAATGTGTTGGTGACGTTCAAGATCCCTGCACCGCGGTTCTTTTTCTTCATGAGCTACAAGTACGACATCGGTCTGTACATGATACCGAAGCACATCTTCGAGAACGAGGACTGGACGACCTTCCGGAACTTTGACCTCGCGGCAGGCCTGCCGTTGACCACCGGGCCGTGGCAGGTGGTGCTGAGCTCGGAAGAGCAGAAGATCATCGATCGGCGAGACAGCTGGTGGGCAGTCGATCAGGGTCTTGTGGAGGCTCTGCCGGAAGTCGAGCGGGTGATTTACCTGCCGGCAGTTCCCGACGAGCAGATGGCGCAGCAGCTGATTGCGAACGAAGTGGACTGTTCGCTGGACCTGCGACCGCTGACCATCGAGACCGTAATGGCGCAGAATCCGAATATCACGACGCACACCGGTACGGAAGTTCCGTTCGGATATGTGGACTGGTGGCCAACGTCGCTGTATGTGAACCACGAGCGAGAGCCGTACAACGATCCGGCGGTCAGGTGGGCGTTGAGCTACTACATCGACCGGGACCAGCTGATCGCGGTTGCGCTGGGCGGTGCCGGGACGAAGTGGCCACTGCCGCTGCCATCGTATCCAGGGCTGCAGCCATTTGTGGATGCGGCGGCGGACCTGCTGGAGGAGTATCCAACGCTCGAGTACAGCCCGGAGAAGGGTGACGCGATGCTCGAGGGCTCGGGTTGGGCCAAGAACGGCAGTGGGATGTGGGAGAAGGATGGGAACGTTCTGAATGTTCCGATCGAAAGCTTCCAGGTCATGTCCGATATTGGGCCGGTGATCGTGCAACAGTTGAAGAACAATGGCGTAGAGTCATCGTACTCTGAGCCGCCAGACTTCTTCGACCGGTTCGAGCCGGGCGATTACAACGCGACGCTGTTCGGCCATGGTGGAAGCGTTGCCAACGATCCCTATGACACGCTGGCGCTCTACACGTCGGGGTCGGTGAACATTCCGGGCGGCCACGCCGTGAACTTCTCGCGCTGGTCGAACGAAGAGTACGACGCGATTGTCGATGAAATGGCGTTCACCTCGCCTGAGGACCAGGACGCGATTATGGATCAGTGGCTACGGGCGATGGCGATCTGGCTGCCAGAGCTTCCAGACATTCCTATCCAGGAGTGGTACCACCGGATTCCGATGAACCAGACCTACTGGACCGGCTGGCCGACTCAGGAGAATGCTTACGTCAATGGCGCATTCTGGCACCTGACATTCCAGCTGGTGCTGAACAATCTCAAGGCTGCGCAGTAGGGATTGCCTTTTGTGCCCGTCCGTGACCAGTGGGTCGCGGACGGGTGCACTGTTCCCACAGGACATTCACTATGCGGTTGGAATATCTGATTCGGCGAGTGTTTCTGCTGTTCATCATCGTGTGGGCAGCCGCGACATTGAATTTCTTCATACCGCGGGCGTCGGGCGGCGATCCGATCCGGTCCCGACTCTTGCAGCAGGCCGCCTCCGGCGGTGCCGTGCAGCAAGGCATGCAGGAGATGGTGGAGGTTTATCAGGAACGGTTCGGCCTGAACGATCCATTGCATGTGCAGTACTTCCGGTATCTGGGGGACATATTTCGGCTCGACCTTGGTTACTCGATGGCAAATTATCCGTCGACTGTCTGGGATGTGATGGGGTCTGCCATTCCCTGGACCGTGGGTCTGCTTCTTACTACCACGCTCATGGCCTTCATTTTAGGAACGCTTGCTGGCGCGCTGCTCGGCTGGCGTAAGTCGCCCAAATTTATCCGGTATATTTTTCCACCCTTACTGACATTTTCGGCAATCCCGTTTTTCCTGCTGGGATTGATGTTGCTCTATGTGTTTGCGTTTCAGCTGCGATGGCTGCCTCTGTTTGGCGGGTATACGCCCGGCTCATTTCCAGCATGGAACTGGGCATTTGCGCGCGATGTGATCGAGCATTCCATTTTGCCGGCGGTGGCGATCTTGCTGGCGTCGATGGGTTTCTGGGCGCTTGGGATGCGGGGCATGATGATTACGGCCGAGGGTGAGGATTACATGATCTTTGCCGAGGCGTCGGGTTTGAAGAACCGCACATTGTTCTTTAGTTATGCGATGCGGAATGCGATGCTGCCGCAGACGACCGCGCTGGGGCTGGCAATCGGTCAAATCCTGACAGGAGCGCTGCTGGTCGAGGTGATTTTCAACTACCCGGGGATCGGGGGGTTGCTGTACTTCTCGATTCGGCAATTCGATTATTTTGTGATCCAGGGGGTCATCTTTACGGTTGTGCTTGGCGTGGCCCTGGCAACGCTGATTCTGGATCTGATCTATCCCTTGCTCGATCCGCGCATCAGCTACCAGCGCGCATGAGCTGGCTGAGTTTGTTTCAGAGAACCCTTTCAGCAGTGGAGTGCATGTAGATGGGTGGGTACCTTCGCCGAAACAAGAGCATGCTGTTTGGCATCGTGATTCTGACGTTGATCGCCCTGTTTGTGATTCTGGGCAGGCTTTTCTGGGATGTTTCGAAGGCTGCGCCGCTTTCCGGGCTGCCAAATCTGAAACCGTCTCTGGATCATCCGCTTGGCACTGACCGGCAGGCGCGGGACTTGCTGGCGGTGATGATCGTGGGCACACCCAAGACGATCTACATCGGATTCATGGCTGGTCTGATCGGGGTGACGATCGGCACGTTTCTGGCCCTGATCGCGGCGTATTACGGTGGGTGGGTCGATGGCATCATCCGGACCGTGATCGACATCGGGCTGACCATTCCGCCGTTGCTCGTGCTTATTCTGGTGGCGGTGTCATTGAGGGCGTCGCTTTCAATCAATCAGATGATGCTTGTGGTGGCATCGCTGGCGTGGCTTTATCCGGCGAGGACGATTCGGTCGCAGGCGTTGTCGATTCGCGAGCGGTCCTATGTGCAGGTGGCGCGGCTTTCCGGGGCGTCATCGCCGAACATTATTTTCCGGGAGGTAATGCCGAACCTGCTGCCCTATCTTGCGGCGACATTTGTGGGCTCGGTGGCGGCCGGGATTCTGGCGTCGATTGGGCTGGAGGTCCTGGGCCTGAGCTCGCTCGAGACCAATACGCTGGGGATCACAATTTACTGGGCGAATTATTACGCGGCCATGTTGCACGGCTTGTGGTGGTGGTTCATGCCGCCGGTGATTATCATCGTGATGTTGTTTGTTGGGCTTTTCGGCATCACGGTTGGGCTCGATGAGCTGGCGAATCCGAGGACGAGGCGCACCGCGTAGACCGAGTTTGCCTGAGTGAGAAAGGTTCACTTGTGAAAATTACATCGGTTCGCACAGCCGTGATCAACGGTAATTTTCCGTGGGTGCTGGTTCGAATCGAGACTGATGAGGGAATCACTGGGCTCGGCGAGGCCTACTGGGGTGCTGGCGTTGCTGAGCTCGTACACAAGGCGGCGCCACTGATCGTCGGTGAGAATCCGATGAACGTGGGGAAAATCACCGAAGTGCTGATCCGGTGCATGTCCGGCGAAGGATCGATCGGAGGGGCGACCGTGACCGCGATCAGCGGGATCGAGATTGCACTCTGGGATCTCGTGGGGCGGGCGCTGAATACGCCGATCTCGACCTTCTTCGGGGGGCGATTCCGAGAGCAGATCAGGGTATATGCAGATTGCCACGCTGGTGAGACACCCGATCCGGCGGACTACGCGAAGAAGGCGAAGAAAGTGGTGGAGGATGGCTTCACCGCGCTGAAGTTCGATCTGGATACGCCGAATCCTCATACCGATGATATTTCGGACGATCCTCATCCACGACGGCGATGGTTCGAACCGTTCAACCGGACGATCAGCAATGCGGAGCGAGCATGGATGGTGGACGTCGTCGCGGCGTGCCGGGAGGCAGTCGGACCGGACATCATGCTGGGGATGGACGGGCACTGGAAGTTCAGCGTGAATGATGCGATTAAGCTGGCGCAGGATCTGGAGCCGTTCAACCTGCTGTGGCTGGAGGATCCGATTCCGCCGGAGAACATCGAGGCGCAGCGACATGTCACGCACAGTACCCGAACGCCGATCTGCACCGGTGAGAATGTGTATCGAAAGCATGGTTTCCGGGAGTTGATCGAGAAGCAGGCGGCACGGATTCTGGCTCCGGACATCCCGAAGATGGGCGGATTGATGGAGGCGAAGAAGGTCGCGGATCACGCCGATCTGTATTACATCCCGGTGGCGCCGCACAACGTGGCGAGTCCGATCGGTACGGTGGCTTCGTCGCATGTGTGCGCAGCGATGAACAACTTTCTGGTGATCGAGTTCCACGCCAATGATGTCGAGTGGTGGAAGGAGCTGGTTGACGGCGACCCGCCGATCAAGGATGGATTTATCCATTTGACCGACGCGCCCGGACATGGGCTGACGCTCAATGAGGACGTGGCGCGGAAGAACCTGAAGCCTCATAGCAGTTTCTTCGGAGAGTTCCCGTACGAGGTTTAGAGCAGTTGCGCCAGGTTGTGCCTTCAGTGTGACCGAATCATGGCGTCGATCTGCTGCGGCAGGAGATCCTTCGCTGACGCTCAGGATGACGATGAGGGGAACCGAGCACGACGTCGATCAGTTGCCACGGGCGCTCTCCAAGCCTTTCTATGTGACACTCAGAGATTGCATCGCCTCCTGATCCGAGTGGTGGTGGGGAGTGCCGAGGCCATGTTGCGCCGAGGAGCACAGCGTTTGGGAAGCTGATGAGCGAAGAGACCTCTTCCGAGCTACAGCGTGAACAATCCGGCGGATTTCCGGTGCTGGCCAAGGTGGGGATTGCGCTCGTTGTCAGCGGCATGGTGTATGCACTGTTGCCGGATGACCCGGCAGTGCTTTCTCACGAGGCTCGGATCACGGGGGCGGTCGGGATCCTGATGGCTGTTCTCTGGATGACCGAGGCGATGCCGCTGGCCGTCACCGCGCTGCTGCCGATTGCGATCTTTCCACTGGCGGGGATTGGATCGATTGGCGATGTTGCCGCTCTCTACGCGAACGAGATCATCTTTCTGTTTCTCGGTGGGTTCGTGATCGCGGCTGCGATGCGCCAGAGTGGCTTACACCGGCGGATCGCGCTGACGATCGTGCATTTTGTGGGCGTGCAGCCGACACGGCTGGTGGCAGGATTCATGATCGCCACGGCGTTTCTCAGTATGTGGATAAGTAACACTGCGGCTACGCTGATGCTTTTGCCGATCGGGGCGAGTATCGTGGCGCTGATCGAACAACGGCGAGGACAGCGGTTCGAGGATGATGAGCCGGGGCCGACGTCCAGCCAGACTGCGCGGTTCGCGGTGTCGCTGATGCTGGGCATCGCGTATGCGGCGAGTATTGGATCGATTGCGACGCCGATCGGGACGCCGCCGAATCTGTTCATGATTGGGTTCCTGGAGCGGAACTACGGAATCTCGATTGGATTTGGGCAGTGGATGGCTTTCGGCTTGCCGATCGTTCTGGTGATGCTGCCGGCGGCGTGGTATCTGCTTACGGGGGTTATGTATCGTCCCGGATTTCAATCGATTCCAGGCGGCAAGGAGATTATCGACAGGGAACGGTCGAAGCTCGGGATTGTGAGTCAACCTGAGCGAGTGGTGCTGACGGTGTTTGTTTCTGCGGTGGTCGCATGGATTCTGCGCGATCCGGTGACATCATGGGAGCCCCTCGTGTCCCGGGCGGAGTGGGTAGGCCGGCTGACTGATCCTGGTATCGCGATCATTGCCGCGATTTCGCTGTTTCTGATCCCAGCAGAGGGGCGAGCGGGGGAACCGGTGATGACCTGGGAGGCGACGCGGGAGATTCCGTGGAGCATCCTGCTGTTATTCGGGGGAGGGCTGAGCCTGGCTGGGGCAGTGACCGGCACGGGACTCGATCGATGGATCGGCGAGCAACTGACGGTGCTGACCGATTTGCCGCTCGTGGTGCTGATTCTTGGAATCACCACCGTGGTGATAGTGCTCACGGAATTGACGAGCAATACGGCTACCGCAGCCACGTTTCTGCCTATCCTGGCTGGGCTGGCGGTGGTGAGCCTACTCGATCCGTTGTTGCTGGTGGTGCCGGCGGCTCTGGCGGGAACGTGTGCATTCATGTTGCCGGTAGCAACTCCGCCGAATGCGATCGTGTTCTCGTCAGGACATGTGACGATCCCTCAGATGGTGCGGGCCGGGGTGCTGCTTAACATTCTTGCTGTGTTCGTCATTGCTGCCGCGGTGCTGCTGCTGGGCCCGCTGGTACTCGGCATCGAGCTTTAGCTACGGCAATAGCCGGGGATTTTCCGGATTCGTCAGTTCTTACGCGACGAGTGATCCTGCTTTGATCACGTGGTGCACGGCCAGCCGGGAATCGCCGCGGCGGGTGATGCGGCGAGAATCCTGGAAATCAAACCGGCCTTCTTCCATTGAAAGAACGACAGCATCCCCCTCTGCGCCAACAGCCAGCGTTCCAATGCGCCCCTCCATCCCGATCACTCGAGCCGGCACCGCTGTGACTCGCTCGAGGGCATCCGAAAACGACATCCCCAGCAGCATGAACTTCGACACAGTCGTGACGAGGTCGTAAACAGGACCATTGACATTGTGCGCGTGCAGATCCGACGAGATCGTTGTGGGCGGGAACTCTTGCGCCAGCGCCGCCTCGCAGACCGTCCAGTCGAACGATCCCGCGCCATGCCCCACATCGAAGTTCACGCCCCGATAGCGGGCCGCCAGCACCGACGGCCGAATCTTGCCGTCCTCGTCCAGAATGCCGTGCCGCATGCCGTGGTACATGTGAGTCATCATGTCGCCTTCGCGGAGGACTGCCAGTACCTGATCGAGTGACTCGGCCCATGAATCCTGCGGATGGACCATCAGCGGCAAGCCTGCAGCATCGGCGGCTTCGCGGGCCAGGTAGAGGGGCTTGATCCCGGCCGATTCGCTGCAGTTCAGGTATTTAGTCAGCCGTACCTTCACGCCAAGCACGACATCACGATTCTCCTCGATCGCCTGCAATGCCTTCGGGACGCTAGCCCATTTGATGTCGTCGAGCTCGCCGACTTCCTCCGCGAGCATCCCCATCGAGGAAATGTTCATGTGCGCGAGGATTCGCGTCGCCGATGTCTCGATGATGTACTTACGTAGTCCGCCGAAGGTATCCGCCCCAGCTGATCCTGCGTCGACTACCGTTGTGGCCCCTTTGGCCAGGCAGGTGGCATCAGCGTTGATTCCGTAGTGGGAGACGCCTTCGTAGATGTGGACGTGGGCGTCGATCAGACCAGGAGTGACCATCTGGCCGGTGGCGTCAATGGTTTCCGCAGC
>JBGTJM010000550.1:0-4513 GCA_041745115.1 Thermomicrobiales bacterium | reverse complement strand
CTGTCCGATGAACTGATCTCCCAGGCGATGGGCGTCGGTCCACACATCTTGAAAGGTTCGATCGAATCGCCGAGCAGCTTGCAGACAGTCGTCGTACTCCGGCATAGCGCTCACAACTCTGCCTTCGTTGATTTTCAGCTTCACATGAATGTCCCCAAACCGCGAACCGACACGCACGAGCTTGCGATCGAGCACCGTTCTTTCGATTGCTGTCGACCGCACTCCCAGGCTTGTGGAGTTTTCCAGCATGATCGAGGTCAGTCGGGACTGGTCGCTGGCAATAGCGATCGCCGAAACGATGAAGCCCGGCCGGAATTTCTTCATCATGACTGGTGCGATCCAGACTTCTCTGGCGCCGCCGGCATACAGACGCTCTGCGAGGAGCTCACAGCCTTGCGGATTCATGTCGTCGATCGTTGTTTCAATGAGTAAGGCGTCTTCTGAATGATCGACCCGCTCTGGTGTGCTTGGCATATCTGAGATCCACAAGCGCAAAGCGTTGGCCCATGGCAGGTCCCTGGTTCCAAATCCATAGCTGACCGAACCAGATGCCAGGACTGGAGGATCGAACCGTGCGAGCGTAGTCAGAATTGCGGCACCAGTGGGGGTAAGAAGCTCGCCTGGCATGGGATCGAACCCATTGACAGCGGGAAGCACCGGAGCCGATGCATTTGCCAGCAACTGCGCCGTTGCTGGAGCCGGAACTGGCAGGACACCATGTTGGGAGTTTACGAAGCCGGAGCCGGTTCGAATCGGCAATGAAAACAATTCATCGATGCTGAGGTAGTCGAGGCCTGTGGCCGCCCCGCAAATGTCGACAATGGCATCGACTGCACCGACTTCGTGAAAATGGACAGTTTCGACTGGCTCACCGTGCACTTTGGCCTCGGCAAGTGCCAGTGCTTCGAAAATCGCCAGCGATGTTTGCCTGACCTTCGGAGGAAGCGAAGATGCCTCTATGATCTCTCTGATCGCGATCCAGGTGCGAGCAGGCTGTTGTTCGGTGACGTCTACGGTGACCCTGCTGCCTCGCACCGCTTGAGAATCCACCTCGACAGCCGAGATTTCGTAACCCGTAACAGGAAGCCTGGAAAGCATGGAACGCAAGTAATCGACTGGCATGCCTGCATCGACGAAAGCCCCAAGAACCATGTCGCCGCTTGCTCCAGAATAGGGGTCGAATAGAGCTACTTTCATTGTGCAGGACTCCAGACTGGATTCTCAGGTTATTCAACCGAGATGATACCGATTTCTCTTAGGCAAAGGAGCTTTCCAACCATGACCAGCGCTGAAGTAGAAGGAATCTCAATTTCCTACGGAGGGCATTCCATGAGTGGTGTCTTGCGGAAGGTGATGGTTCGCAGACCTACTTCGCCAGAGTCAGAATTTCAATGGAAGGCTTTCAATTACGTGCACCCAGTCGATCAGGCGATGAGCCTGCAGGAGCATCGAGCCCTTTGCGACTTGCTGACAAGCGAGAGGGTCGACGTCATCGAGGCTTCAGGCGATGAACCCGGCGACCTCGATGCCATGTTTGCGTACGATCCGTCGCTGATCACCGATCAAGGCGCGATTCTGCTGAACATGGGGAAGACTCAGCGAATTGGTGAACCATCGCTGCATAAGCGAACGTACGCAGATTGTGGTATCCCAATACTTGGAGAGATTACTGGAGCTGGAACGATTGAAGGTGGCGATACGCTGTGGCTCGATCAGTCGACGCTGGCTGTGGGCGTGGGATACCGGACCAACGCTGATGGCGTCGAGCAGCTGAGGTCGATTCTCAAAACGATTGGTGTGACGTTGCTGGACTACGACCTTCCTCACTGGACTGGCCCCGCCGACTGCCTGCATTTGATGTCGTTCATCAGTCCGATTGCGCCGAGCGCCGCCCTCGTCCACAAACCTTTGATGGCGGTTGAACTGTTGCGCGAGCTGGATCGACGGGCATGGACCCTCTTCGACCTTCCTTCTGATGAATATCAGTCCCTGGGATGCAACGTGCTGAGCTTGGCTCCGTACCGAGTAGTGGTTGTCAATGGCAATCCACGTACCCGAACGGTTCTGGAGGGCGCTGGCTGCACAGTCATCGAATACGCTGGAGACCACATATCGCATAACCGTGCCGGGGGCCCAACGTGCCTGACCAGACCGATTCTTCGCGACCGCGTAGCGGCGAACTGACGGGTTTCGATCGTAGGCTGTGTCGAATGGGCATTGACAGGTGCCCTGAAAGGTCGCCCCGGAGCGAGTGACTTGACGGAATAGCCAGCGCCGGTACAATGGGCGAAACTTTCTTTCATTCTTGTGCGGAGTCACCCTCAATGACGCGGGAGCGCAATTCCTATGGACAGTTCGGCTAAATATCGGACACTTGATTGTCTGACGATGATCGAGCAGCGGCTGCCTGCCTTGCGAGGAGCGTCCCGCAAGGTGGCGGAGGCTATTGTGAGGGACCCCTGGGCAATTCTGGGGATGACCATTTACGACGTGGCAGAGACGGCGGGGGTGAGTCTACCGTCGGTCACCCGGTTCAGCAGGGCCGTCGGATACCCCGGGTTTCGAGAGCTTGTCCAGGGTATTGCACAGTCACTGGGAAGAATCGAGACCAAGGACCTGGATGAGCTGGAGTTTCCACTGAACGGGTCTGACGGGCTGCCGGGAATTGTCGGCACTGTTGTGCGGAGGCAAATTGATGCGCTGCAAATTGCGGCCCGAACGATCGATCAGGACCTTCTGAGAGACGCTACGGATGCGGTTTCTGCAGCAAGCAGAATCACGATCATCGGTCACGGTGGAGCGTATGTGCCGGCTCTGGGTATGGCGATCAAACTCAATTGGGCCGGGGTGGCTGCCACGGCTTCGACGCCCGACCTGTTCACGAACCAGATCATGGCGGTGACCAAAGATGACGTTGTGATTGGAGTGTCACACCAGGGCCGGACCAAAGAAGTTATCGAAATGCTGCGGCTGGCGCGGTCGTTTGGTGCAACGACCATTAGCGTCACGACCGTGCCGAGCTCGCCGCTTGGTGCGGTGGCCGATATTCAGCTGGCAGTTCTGACACCGGAGGTGGCCCGGGCAGGAACCTTCCTGATCGCGCTCGATGCGCTCATGCTGCTGGCGGATGTGCTGGGAGCATCTGTATCGGACGCTAAATGGGGCGGGATGCCGCCGAACCGTCCGTCTGTTGTGGAATGGATCGAGACAAACCTGCGGGTCGGTCCGTTGCCAGCGTGAGATGGCAGACCTTGCAGACCTCACGTGGAAGTCGGCCGTCCCAACATAGAAGTCGGCGCAAATGAGCAGTGATGCAGGAACAACTGCGGTTCACAGACTGATTGGCCTTGATGAGCAGGTAATCGACCTCACCAAACAGCTGATTGCTGCCCGCAGCCCGAATCCACCGGGGAATGAACGACAGCCGGTCGAGGTATTGCGGCGGGCCGCAGCGGAACTTGGTTTGCCAGCCGCTCGTATCGCAGGTCGATCTGAGGATCGACCAAATCTGATTCTGACGATCGATGGCATGCAGGCCGGACCGCATCTGGCATTCTGCGGGCACACCGATACAAAGCCGGTTGGAGAAGCGGCAGCGCTATGGCGTACCGATCCGTTTGTTGCAGAAGTGGATGGCGACCGGCTCTATGGACTTGGGGCTACTGACATGAAAGGCGCAGTTGCTGCGATGTTGCTGGCGGCGGGCGCGTTGAACGAGGTGCGCGACCAACTTCAAGGTTCCGTGACGTTTCTCTTTACCGCAGATGAGGAGCTTGGCAGTCTTTTTGGGGCGCGGTATCTCGTTGATTTGGGTCTCACGGATGGAATCGACGCGATTATTCTGGGGGAACCATCCGGCCTGGCAAGAGATTGGGAGGCAATTCGGACGGTTTCGAGAGGTGTGGCATGTTTCCGGGTCAAGGTTCACGGTACCCAGATGCACTCCTCGATCTCAGATGTCCTTCCATCGTTTAGCGCTGTCGAGGCGATGGCCAGACTCATGACCGCTTTTCGAGTGGAGTTTAGACCGCGATATCAGCCCCATCCTCTCTGTCCCATCGGTCCAACGGTGAACATCGGCGTGCGCGCCCATGGGGGAGTAGGGTGGGGAGTCATCGCAGGCGAAGCGGAGTTTTGGGTGGACGTGCGGACGATCCCTGGAATGTCCAAAGATGAGCTTTCTGAAGACATCGCTGCTGCTCTGGCTCGGTGTGAGCATGCCCTGGACGGTGCCTCTGCAGAGTTCGCATTTGATCCTGAGATTGGCTGGAGCGCGGCAACCGAAATCGAGCCTGGTCACCCAGCAGTTGTTGCCAGTCTCAATGCAGCTGCCCAGATACTGGGCACGGAGATGGACCTGGCGTATTTCCCGGGTGGAACTGATGCCGTCGCCTTTCAGGCGGTCGCGGGGATTCCGACTGTTGCCAGTTTTGGCCCGGGCTTGTTGCCTTTGGCCCATGCTCCGAATGAATGGGTCAGTTGCACTGCCGTGCAACAGGCGATGCGGATGTAT
>JBGTJM010000549.1:0-13809 GCA_041745115.1 Thermomicrobiales bacterium | reverse complement strand
ATGGACGTGACCCGTGTTGGTCTTGTAATACTTGGTTGCATGGTCGATCTCGATAGCGACATCTCGCGCTACTGTTCCCGGGCGTTCGATGACCTGCTGGACCACGCTCTCACCTCACTCTGCGCGCCGCTCACGAATCAGCGACGCTCTTGAGTCGTCATTATTTCTCAAACGACAAAACCATGTCGGCAACAAATTCCCGATCCTTCGCCTGACCTCAGGTTGGCATCGTTGATCCAGGATTCTATGATTGGTAGTGTAAACGTGTCAATTCGGCTGAGTGAAATCGTCGATATGTCGAAATACCATTGCCGATTAACCAAATATCGAAGAAGCGGATCGGCTATTGGTGGTTTTTCCAATTTGAACATCGTCCGAATCCGGACCGCATGAAAGCAAAACACCATCATGAGACGCAAGCGACCAACTCCATCTGCCAAACCATCAAGCCAGTCAGCAAAGGCGGCTGACCTCCTGGATTCGCTGGGAAACTACCAGCTCCTGCATGCTTCGCTCGATTCAAAATCGGCTCTCTGGCGAACGCTAACGATTCCGTTCATCCGTTTACTTGCGTCACTGCTGAGGCTCTGGTCGCGAACCTGGTTCGGCCAACGACTTGGAATCAGATGGGCAGTGAATATTCTAGTTTTCAGTTCCCGGGAACAAAGAGCGCATCACGAGGTTTCGTCGGCCTGGCATACCTACAAGTCAGGTAATATCAAGGGACCATTCCGTTAGGCAGAAGTCGGCAACGAGCTTGAAGTTGGGGAAAATTCGTCCGGGCTGGATTCAGGGACGCTCCCAGAGCTGAGTTTGCGCTGACCACTGATCCAGCCTCGCATAACCCGATTGAGTTCGGCCGCACCCACGATCAGCTCGTCACCCGTCTCAAATTCCACCGGATGAAGAACGAATGGATGCCGCTGCGAGCCGCCCAGGCCACCATGATTTCCCACAAGCTCCTCGAACGCCGGGACCTCACCTGTGTCCTGATGATAGGTGCTAATTACCAGGATATCAGGGCACGCTGGAAATGTGTTGGTCCGGCGCAAATGGCGGGCAGCCAGTTCTCCGTAGGGCACCAGCGGATTTGAGCCTTCGAATGAGTCGGTTTCAAGTGAGTAAACACCCGACTGACCGATTACGATTCCGCCATCGACAGCATCTGTGACCATGACTAGCCCAATCTCTGGATGCGTCGAAAGGCCCTCGATCAAACCCGGAAAAGCACCGGTTATCTCCTGCAATGTCATTCGCTCAGGCCATTTAGTGAACGAAATCAGACCCAGGTTTCCAGATGCGAGAACGATGACATCATCGGCAGCTTCTGCTTGTCCCGTGTTCTCCAGTGCTTCTGCGGGCCCGATATCGACCACTCCATCCTGCGTCCGTCCTTTCAGGAGGTAGCTAGCTGCGCGCGCGGCATTTGAATCGCCTTTCGCACTTTCCGTCAGCATGGCATTGAAGTGTCCAACGGATTCGTTTGTTTCCAGGTATGCGCCAACCGTAGCTTCACCCGGAAGCAGGGACTTCACGAACTCACCGAGCGTGTATCCATGTTTCTGCAAAAACGTTGCACCCTGACTCTGCCCATGGTCAGACAGCACGATCAGATGCATCGGCCTTGGTGCATCTTTTGCTACCTCCTCGAGGTGCGCAAACATCCTGTCGATGTTGCGCAGGACTTTGAAGGTGTAGTGCCGGTCTATCCCGGTGTGATGCGCCACCTCATCATAGGCAAATAGGGTGTAATACGCTGCACTCACACCCCTGAATAGGTCGGCAATGATCATGAACCTGGCCATCTCGGTCAGTACAGCGGTTGTAGCCGATCGCACGAGGGCATAGCGCCAGGGCCGCGAGAGGCGAGGATGAACATCCTGGCGCTTCTGCTGGAACTCTTCCCACCACTCGCGAAAGACATCCTGCACAAAGAGTGACAGTGTGCGCCCAAGGGTGAAAGGGTTCGCAAAATACGCCCAGTACTCTCTGGAACCTCCTGCAGTGCCGAGAGCCGAAAACGTTCCCAGTGAATCGCTGGCACCTCCGGTGAAGACATTGAAGCGACTCACACCATCGGGTTCGAGCAGACCCCGGTGGCTAGACAGCTCCGCTTCGAGTTCTTTCGCGGTGTTCATCTTGCTGGAAACCATCATCCTCTGACGTTGCTTGTCCCACCACCGGAACGCCGGGATATTCTCGTTGCTCCCAAGCAGTATTCCTGCCTGGCTCGCCGAGGTCTGACAGGAAAGGTCCGGCTCCCAAATCGTGAGCTTGTGGCTGCCATCGTCGATCCATCGCTTCATCGTGGGCGCGTAGCCACCATCGATCGCCTTCTGCAGCACTGGGCCGGCAAGACCATCAATTTCCAGAAAGATGAACCCCGGCGAGGTGTCAGAAACGGATCGGCCATAACGAATCTTCAACGGTCGAGTCACGAAGCGATCATAGGAGGAACGCTCGTCCAGGGTGAAAAGCGTTCCAATAACCGTTGTGCCGATGGTGAGGCCTATTGCAACCCAGATGCCGGTCAGCAGATTTTCGACCGTGATTGAGCTGATCCCGAGTTCATCATCAATCCACGCTGCAAGAAGGACAATTGCGCCGGTCGCCACGAAAATCACCACCGGAAAGAGCAATGCCGGAATCCATCGGGTCACCCGGTAGACGACCGGCCACAGTAGCGCCGGCAGGAATGCCATGGTGATCGCAGTAAGCAGAAGGCCTCTGAGTCCGGACACTGAAAAATCATCGAGAATAGCATCGAGGATGGCCAAGGTGATCATCCCCGCCACTACGGTAACGAGTAACCACTTGAGGAGCCTGAACGGTCGATCAGAGAGCCAGATCAGGAATCTCATGAATCCTTTCACCTCCAACTTGCGCCGAGACTTTGATCCGTATCAGGATTTCGGGGTGTAGGCACTCGTGTGCTGCCAGTTGGCTCGTGAATCCAGATCAACCGCATCTTTGCCGTGCCCGTTGAGCCGTTCGGGCACAGATCGCACTCCACTTCCGCGGGTCCCAGCATCGCTCATCCAGCCGCTCATCACCCGATTGAGGTTCGCGGCACCCACGATAAGCTCGCCTCCAGCATCGAACTCGCTCGGATGCAGAACGATTGGGTGCCGCTGCGGCCCCCCCAAACCTCCGTGGCTGCCGAGCTTCTCTTCGAATGCCGTAACTTCGCCTGTCTCCGGCCAGTACGTGCTGATGAGCAGGATGTCCGGACAGGCCGGAAACCCATCAGTTCTCCGTAGGTGGTGAGCCGCCAGGTCTCCAAACGCTTCAAGGGGATTCTCTCCGTCGAACGTATCCGTGTCCAGAAAGTACGTTCCCTTCTTTCCAAAAACGACCGCGCCATCTTCGTCGTCTCGCACCATCGCCAGCGATATCCCGGGATGGTCGCGAAGCCCTTGTATCAAGCCGGGAAAAGCCGTAACGATTTCCTGAAGGGACATTCGATCCTTCCAGCGCGTAAACGAAATCAACCCGAGATTGCCAGACGCCAGCACGACAACCTCGTCCTGCGTGATCTTCGCCTCGGACTGCTCGTCGCCCAGAGTGACGACACCGTCGACAGTTCGATTCCGAAAAGTGCGGGCAACCAGCTTCCCCGTTCGCGACTCCGTTGATGCTGCCTGCGAAAGGAGTGCCTCCAATTGCGACGTCGTTTCGGCCGTATCGTGGATAGCGGTCAGGGATGTCTCTGTGGGGAGCAAGCTCGCAACAAACGCCCCAAGGGTCGTTCCATATTTCTGCAGGAACGTCGCACCCTGACTCTGCCCGTGATCTGAAAGGACCACAAAATGGACCGGTCTGGGCGCGTCTCGTGCTACTCGCTCAAAGTGGCCGAACGCCCGATCCATCTGCTTCAGGACCTTGTAGGTGTAGTGCCGGTCGATCCCAGTATGGTGGGCAACTTCGTCATAGGCGTAAATGGTGTAGTACGCGGATGGAACCCCCTTGAAGATGTCGATAATCACCATGAGCTTCGTTATTTCCAAAAGTGCCGCAGTTGTCCCAGCGCGTACGAACGCATATGTCCAGGGCCGAGACAGCCGCGGCTGTACATCGCGTCTGTTCTGCTGGAACTCCTCCCACCACTCGCGCACGACGTCTTGCACATAGAGCGATAGCATGCGTGCCAGCGTGAACGGATTGAGGAACTTCGACCAGTACTCGATTGCCGCCGCAGATGCGCCAAGCTTGCTGAACGTGCCAATGCAACTGCCTGCTCCACCGCTGAACACATTGAAACGACTGCCGCCATCGGGCTCCAGCAGTCCTGCACCAGAGGAAAGCTCCTCTTCGAGCGCCTTGGCTGTTGCAAGCTTGCTCGACGTCATCATCGTCTGGCGTTGCTTGTCCCACCATCGAAAAGCAGGAATATTCTCGTTGCTCCCCAGCAGGATTCCTGCCTGACTCGCCGATGTCTGGCAGGAAAGATCTGGCTCCCAAATCGTCAGACGATGTGATCCTGTCTCAATCCAGCGTTTCAGCGTGGGCATATACCCTTTTGAAATCGCATCCTCGAGCACTGGCCCGGCAAGCCCATCAGCCTCCAGAAACAGGAACGCCGGTGTATCACTTTTCCCCACATTTCGGTACTCGTACTTCAAGGAGTGCGTCACAAATCGGTCATACGCCGCATCGTCATCGAGTGAAAAAAGCGCGCTCACGAACGTCGTGACGATGGTAATGCTCATGGCGATCCAGATTCCGGTCAGGACACTGTCAACCGAGAACCCGCCGAATCCAAGAGCCGTGTCGACGGATGCTGTGGCTCTCACCAGTATTCCGATGCCAACGAACACAACGATCGGGAAAAGCAGCGCTGGTAGCCTGGCAGTCAGGCGATAGAGCACCGGCCATGCCAGGGTCGGCACGATTGATAACGAGATCGCCGCCAGAAGAAGACTTCGCCAGGTCTCGAGTTGAAATCCATCAAGAATTGCATTGACAAGCAGGAGCGCCAGCATCGTCGAGAACAACGAAATGGCCATCCATTCGAGCAGTCGAAGTGGACGATCGGATATCGTTCGCACATAGTTCATGTGGTGAGTTCACACCCCCACGAGTGATCCTGCAGAACCGGGCTTACGCCTGTGGCGTGTAGTAGTTCGCGTACTGCCATCTCGAGCGGGCCTCCAATTCGTCTGCATCGATACCGGCCCCGTCAAATCGATCGGGGGAAAGAACCTTCAAATCGATCGCTGAGGTCCCATCGATGATGAGTTCGGCCAGACTTCGGCCCACCGCTGACGCCAGCGAAAAGCCGCTGCCGTTACACCCTGTTGCAACCCAGAATCCAGCTACGCTTGCTATTGGTCCAGCCATCAATCTGCCGTCGGCAGTCATCGTGAAGACACCGCCTCGATCTTCCTGAGCAGAAACTCCTCGCAATACCGGAATCGATCCCTCAAGAGCTTGTCGGAACTGTTCCGGCACGTCAGAATCGAGTGCGACCATGTCGACAGTGAAGCGCTCCTCAGGCACCAAAGGCAGCGGCACAGGATCGGCCTCGAATCCACCATACATCAAGCCTCCACGCGCGGGCCGGACATACGCCGATGCGTCCGTAACTCGTACGATCGGCATACCGGCGTCGATGCTGTCGATCGGCTCAGAAATCCTCAATTGGTGCCGCATAGGCTGCACATGCACATCTGTTCCGGCCATCCGAGCGACCGATCTCGACCAGATTCCCGCGCAGTCGACGATTGTTCCGGTCTCGATCAGACCATCAGGCGTGCTCACGCCCACGATCCGGCCATTTCTGACGCTCACTCCGGTCGCGGGAGTATGACCGCACACCTGCATCCCCTGCGCGAAGCCTGCTTGCCAGTAGGCCATCAGCATCGATCGCGGCTCTTCAATGTAGAAATCGTCCGGCACCAGATAACAAGCGAGAATACCATCAGGTTCGAGAAATGGGCAGAGTCCACGAACATCCGAGTGACCTATGAGTTCGATGCGAACCCCCCATCGTCGTGCGTGCTCTACTTCGGCTTCGATCATGCGGGCATGTTGGGGAGTACGCGCGACAAATAGGCTGCCGCTGGCCTCGTAGGGCATGGCCACTCCAGTCTCGCGCGCAAATGTCGTCACGATCCTTCGCGAGAGGCTGGCCAACCGGGTATTGGTTTCAGTCGATTGGATCATCTTGAACAGGCCAGCAGCCTTGGGCGACACCTGGGTTCCAGGCTCGTACTGATCGAGCAACACGACCTGTCCAGCCCCCATGGCCGCGAGGTGGTAGGCCGTCGCAAATCCGAATGCGCCGGCACCAATCACAACGACGTCCGCACTTGCTGGCACAACCACTCCTGATCGCCTCGCCATCGAGTCCTCCCTCCATGAGCCGATCGTTCCGCTGATCAGCAAGCTCCTATTCAGACCCTTGCAACAGCTGATTGATAAAGTACGAACCGGCAGTCAGGCCACCGTCGATCGGCAAGGTCACACCAGTGATCCACGCAGCGTCATCAGAGCAGAGAAATAACGCTGCCGGAGTAACATCGTCGATCTCCCCGACTCGTCCCAGCGGGTAAACTTTCGCCAGGTTGTCAAAAACAGCAGGGTCTCGCTCAACTCGTTCACCCCAGATCGGCGTTCGTATAGTTCCCGGTGCAATGCAATTGACCCGAATGCCGTCCGGGCCATAGTGGATAGCCATATTCTGGGTCAGATTGACCATTCCCGCCTTGGCAGCGCTGTACGCGGATTCCCCCAATCCGGTCAACCCATTCACTGATCCCACGTTCAGGATCACCCCCTTGCCCTTCTCGATCATTCCGGGCAGAACCTCCCTGGAGCAGAGATAGATTCCCTTCAGCACCACGTCGAGATTCCGATCCCAGGCCAGTTCATCGAAATCGAGAATGGTGTCGCCAACGGAGAGGCCGGCATTGTTCACAAGAATATCGATCGGTCCAAAATGCCCAACGGCCTCAGCAAATGCGGTCCGGACTGACGCGCTGTCTGCAACATCCATCGAAACGCCGATCGACTGCCCTCCCTGCGCAACGATCCCAGCCGCCACAGCCTCCGTCTTTTTCAGCGTCAACCCCGCAGCAACAACCTTTGCACCTTCGCCCGCGAACAGTTCAGCGATCCCCTTGCCTATTCCCGAACCGCCCCCGGTGACGAAAACCACGCGATCCTCAAGTCGTCCCACACTCACCTCCACTCCTCCATCTGTTCTGCCTTCAACGTACGACTCGTGTAACGCCATGCTCACCCTTTGATGGCGCCTTCCTGCAGCCCCCGAAAAAACCAGTGCTGCGCAATTCCGAACACGATGAGCGCCGGTACAAGCGCGATCATGTAAATCGCCGCTGCGCCCGGACCAGGTCCGACTCGACCCACAAAAACGGCCAGCGTCCTGGTCCGCCAGTCGTTCATCAGCGTATCCGCCAGCAAGTACTCTCCCCACGCTGCACTGAAATTGAGAATGATCACAACAACGACCCCGTTCCGCACAATAGGCAAAACGATTTCGGCTAGCGTCCGTAACGAACCTGCGCCATCGATCCGAGCTGAGTCGATAATCTCTCGTGACACGAGTTGAAACATCGATCTCATCACAAAAATGGATATCGCCACAGTGAGCGCCACATAGGGAAAGACCAGCCCCCAGGTCTTGTTGATGAGTCCAAGCTCGAATTGGATTCTCAGCAATCCCACAATCGCTGTCACCTGCGTTGGAAAGAACATCGATGCAACGATCATCGCAAGGATGAATCGCTTGCCAGGAGTGGCCAGATGCACCAGCGCATATCCTCCCAGACATGCGGTGATCACTGCGAACGCAACGGTGATCGATGTCACCATCAATCCGTTCACCAGCCCACGCACGAACTCGTTCTCCAAATTGAAGTCGTTCCAGAGCCACTGGTATCTCGCCCAGAGAGGATCAGGAAACTCCGTCGGCCAGATATTTCGGGTCACCGTATCCTTGCCGGTCTTCAGCGACCGCAGGAAAACCCATACAAGGGGAAGGAGCACCCACAGACAGAGAGCAATCAGCACTCCGTGCTTCGCAACATGCCTCCACCTGACCCTCCATCGTGAAACGGAAACCGCGAGAGCTGCGTCCTCAGTTGTCCGATGCCGTTCATTAGTGGAAATGCCTGCGACCATTGCTTCAGTCTACCCGCGTTTCCCGCGTCGCAACCTTCTCTCTGACGTATCTCCCCAGCCTAACCAGGTCGCCGAAATGTCAGGCTCTTCGAGAGCGATGGGGCCGGAATCCACGTTCCCCTAGCCTTTCAGAGCCCCCTCCTGAATGCCCTTCATGTACCAGTTTTGCGCGAGCGCAAAGATGATAAATGACGGAATAACTGCCACAACATACAAAGCAGCCGTTCTCGGCCAGTTGAGCGCTCCCAGCCCGCCTGATGACTGAGCCATGAACACCGCGAGAGTCCGCTTGTCCTGATCGTTCATCAGCGAAAGAGCCAGCAGATACTCTCCCCAGGCTGCACTGAAGTTCACCACGATAACCACCACGACTGCATTTCGCACCAATGGCAGCACGATCCCGGTCAGCGTTCGCAGGCTCGTTGCGCCATCGAGCTTGGCAGAATCGATCACTTCCGTCGGCACAGTTTGAAACGCCGCACGCATGATGAAGATCGACACCGCAACCATGATCGCGGTGTAAGGCAGCATCAGGCTCCAGGTCTGGTTGATCAGTCCCAGGCGCTGCTGAACGCTGAAAATGCCGATGAACGCGGTCACCTGAACCGGAAAAAAGAGAGAAGCAACCAGCAACGTCGTGAAAAACTTCGCCGCCGGCGTCCGCAGGTGCACCAGTGCATATCCGCCCAGCACAGCGGTCACCGTCGCAGCGACCACGGTCAACGAAGTCACCATCACGCTGTTCTTGAGACTCTGGAAGAGCGGCCCGGCTGTCCGCTGGGCGGTCAATACCCACTCATAGTGCGCATAAATAGGAGAAATGAACGTTTTTGGCCAGATATTCCGCTGAGCGCTTTCCTGCAACGACTTGACCGACATCAGCAATACCCAGGCAATCGGTGCAAGCACCCAGAGGCAAAGCAACAGCAACACAGCGTGCTTGCCGATCGCTCTCCATCGAACCGGCGAGCGCCTTCTTCGGGCTTCGGCCTGCCAGGGCTGACTGATAGTTGTCTGTTTAGCCTGACGTTGCAGCGCGCTCATTGTGTCCTGCTCCAGCGCGCTCGAAGAATTGCCTGTGGTAATCGCCAACGGTGTTCCGCTCAGCTCAAATTGGCATACAAGCGTCGATCTTTGGTCTCGTGCGGCGACAAGCGGGACTTACCCTTTCAGGGCGCCCTCTTGCAATCCTTTCATATACCAACGTTGAGCAATCGCGAACGTCACAAGAGCCGGTATGATCGCCACGATGTAGAGGGCGGCCATGCGCGGCCATAACAGACCGCCAACACCTCCCGCCGCTGAGCCAAGGAACACCGGAAGAGTCCGTTTGCTGGCGTCGTTCATCAGGGTCAGGGCCAGGAGGTATTCTCCCCACGCGGCCACAAAATTGACGATGATGACCACGACCACGCCATTCCGCACGATAGGCAGAACAATCCCTAACAGCGTCCGCAACGATGTGGCCCCGTCAATTTTTGCCGAATCGATCAAATCTTTGGGCACGGTTTGAAACACGCCCCGCATGATGAAGATCGAGATTGCGACGGACAACGCCGTGTACGGCAACATCAGGCTCCAGGTCTTGTTGATGAGCCCGAGCCGCTGCTGGATACTGAAAATGCCAATGATCGCCGTCACCTGGGTCGGGAAAAAGAGCGATGCAACCAGCACGGCCAGGATGACTCGCTGTCCTGGTGTCCGCAAATGCACCAGCGCATACCCGGCGAGCACCGACACGACAGTGGCGGCTACGACTGTCATTAGGGTGACATAGACGCTGTTCTGAAAATTGACCCACACCGGGCCGACGATCCTGGGCTTAGTCAGCACAAATTCATAGTGCGTGTAGAGCGGATCGATGAAATTATTCGGCCAGATGTATCGCTGCGCGCCATCCTGCAGGGACTTGAAGCTCAGCAAAAATACCCACGCTATCGGCAGCAGCACCCACAAGCACATGGTGATCAGCACACCATGCCGGACATAAAATCCCCAGTTGAACCTCTTCTTCGGTTTCCAGATGTCTGCCGCAGCCCGGTCCGTCGAAACAGCGCGACTGGCAGGTGCCGTCACCGAACTCATGAGCTACTCCTCACGACGCAGAAACGCCCACACGACATCGCTCAGTCCCTCGATCTGAAGAGATAGAACATCACCGCAACCACCATCAGCATGAACAATGCACCCATCCAGCCAATTGCCGCCGCATAACCCCTGAACTGCATACCTCCACCGAACGCAGTGTCATACATGTAAACCGTCCAGGTATAGGTATTTTTCGTCCGGTCATACCCACCCATAATGATGTACTCGGTGATTACAGCCATCGCGCTTCCGAAGCGGATAACAGTGAGCACCAGGATGATCGGCAGCAAACGCCAGATGGTGATGCCCCAGAACATCCTCCATTCCCCGGCGCCGTCTACCCGCGCAGCGTCAAAGAGGTCTCTCGGTATCGTGGCCAGGCCCGCCAGGAAGAACATCGTGTGGTACCCGAGACCCCACCACCACTCCATAAACGCAATCGAGAAATAGATCAGATTCGGATTGTTCAGCCACTGCGGTTGCGTCTGGAGATCATAAATACTGAAGACATCCACGAGCAAATAGTTGATAGGTCCAATGTAGTTGTTGTACATCCAGAGCCAGAGGACAAAGATCAACGGCGCAGGAATCATCGCCGGGATCAGCAAGATGATCCGGTAAACCGTGGCCACTTTGGCATGCGTTACTCGATCGATCAGAATCGCCGCAACCATCGGGATAAAGATCATCCCGGGCACAAAGATCACCGTAAACGTCAGCGCCCGCCGCAGCCCGGTCCAGAACAGACTGTCGCTCATCAGGTCGCGATAATTCTGCAAACCAATCCAGTTCGGCGCCTGATTGTCCAGAAACTTGTCGTCGGTGAAACTGATATGAAGAGCTTGGTAAATAGGCAGAATCTGCCAGCCGACAAAGAAAAAAATCGCCGGTAGCAGATAGGGGTATGTCTTCACGAACGCCAGAAGCGTCTGCACCGCAGGAGAACGTGAGCCTTTGATTGGCTTACTCTCAACGGATGTTGACGACGAAGCGACCGCTTCTGCCATGAAATCCCCCTGTACAGATCAAATGCAGCCGGGAAGGCTACTCACGCCTATTGTCGGTTGTTCTCGCGTCCTGTACAGCGATTGCTTTCGCTCCAGGAACGACTCGCGCCGCCAGTTCCTTCGACAGATCCGGCGGCGCGATGATCAACAGACCCTGCCCTGATCATTGTCAGACCAGCGCAGGGTACCGTTGTCGAGACTACTGAGCCTCGGTGCCCGTCTGCGCCTGGAACTCAGCGCGGACAGCATCATAAGCAAGAGTGAGAGCTTCCTCTGCAGTTGCAACCTCACCAGACAGGTACTTGTGCCACTCTGGTCGAGCAACGTCGAACTGGCGAATCGCCAGAATCGACGGAGCAATCGCTGCTGCTGATGCAAGTGAATCCCGTACCGAGAACGCCCACGGGTTCGCTGCAAGCCAATCTGGCGTCTCAGCGTCCCACGCCTCCCAGGTCGATTGGGTGACCGGAAGCTGTCCAACAGCGGTCGTACCTTCATCCGGGTTACCGGTAACCGAGTTCTGCCAGATTCGGTCATCCTGCTGAATCGCCTGGATGAACTCGACAACTGCTTCCTTATTTCCACCATGTTTGAAGAGCACTGCGCCCGTGTCCCAGAACACGGTTCCGCCAACACCGCCTTCAGGTGCGGGGAGCTTGGCCATTCGCAGCTGTGTCGGGTCGCCCCATGTCGCCGAGTAGGTGAGCGGAGCATTCTGGTACTTGAAGTAGTAACCCGCCTGCTCTGCTGCCCAGGCGGCCTGATCCACCAAAATGGTGTTGTCTACTCCAGCTGCCGCCAGAATGTCTGCGGGCGCCAGCTCCATCATTTCTTTCATGATCTCAAGCGCCTGAATGGCTGCCTCGCTGTTATAAATGAATAGGCCGTCAGGGCTGTAAACATCGGTGCTGATTGAGTGGGTCACTGGAATCAGCGACCGCCAATCCCGGTTGTCGAAGACCAGGCCATAAGGCGCAGCGCCGCTTTCCTGAACGGTCCTCGCATTGGCGATAAACTCATCCCACGTGGTCGGGGCAACCTCGGGATCGATCCCGGCTTCAGTCAGAATGGCAGCATTCGACGCCTGCACGCAGATATCGAGCAGCAGCGGCCAGACGTAAAACTCGCCGTTGTAGGAACCCTCTTCCAGTGTCGCTGGGAAGAGATCCTCAGCCACACCTTCTGGCAGATATGGACCCCATGGCTCGATCGTCTCCGTCGCTACCAGCGCGATCATTTCGAGGAATGGCGTTACGCCGCCATACATGTCCCAGGTGCTCGTTCCCTGGTTAGCCTCAGCAATGAACCGATCGAAACCGAAGTTCTCCGTCGGTGCAACCTCGACGTTCACGCCCTCTTCTTCACCGACCTGATAAATGCCAGGGTGAAGATTGAGCTGCCAGTCATAGAACGTCGTATTAGGAGTCTCATCCTGGCGGGCCAGAGTGCCGCGCATCGACTCCTGCATCAGTCCGCCCAGAACCATGCCGCTCAGTCCAAGAGCCGCGCCTCGACGCATAATTTCGCGGCGGTCGAGCTTGCCCGAAAGCGCACCCTGCCAAAGCTCCGCTACCTGTGTCCGTTTTTCCATGGTCAGTTCTCCTCCTGGTCCACTTCTAACGTGTTATCTAGCCGTGCACCAATTGCTCGGCGCCTTTGTATGGGCGTCCGGCATTGTAAGGACGTCCCAACATCCTGTCAAGAAAGAAACATTACGTGAGGGGATGGGAACGAGCATGTGACAGCATGCACAAATTACAGAATGAACCGTTGGCTCGATCGCTAAACCAACTGGCGATCCGCCGAGCCAGTCGATCTTCGAGCGACTGTTGCTGCCTCGCTGCATCACAGGCTCAGCCCAGCCCCGACTACTCTTCGATATCGATGGGACCAACGGCCCCACTGAGATCAAAGGGACTCTCGTCCGATCCAAGTGCCCGCTTGCACCTCGGGCAAACGTTTATCACCTCGACCGGTTCGGCTCCACCGCCCTGATCCACAGCCTCGTGCTCGAGAGCGTCTTCAGGTATCGGCCGCCCGCAGAGCTCGCATACCTGAATCCCAAGTTCCCCCGCTTCTCGCGCGGTACCAAGAACATCCTCGTCCATGTGAAATGGTCCTTTCCGAAACTCGATGAATGGGCGAATCCGCCGGGTAGGCACAGCAGCAGCCAGCCGATACTCTTGGGGGCCAAACTGTGCATGCTGCAATTGCAGAACGGTGATTTGGTGTCTTTCTGCCAAGGTTACGCGCCCAAGCGTCTTGCGCGATGTTGATCCCCCTATCAGGACGTCCATCGAGTTCAGCCAGCATTGCATCCCACGTGAAGCCCTCTTTTACAGCGGCACAGTCACCGGGATTGGGAGTCACGCCCGACAGATCACTTTGCTTGGAAATTGGCTGCCATTGTACATTTGCCTCCTTTTCGTAGGCTCTGTGTAGACGCGATCGACTGACGCAACAGCACCACACCCCGTTCTTTGAGTACGATACTCACAGTTCCGTGTCACCAACGTATGGTGCGGATATGCAGACGTGACAAGAACATCAACACTCCATGTCTGTTAAA
>JBGTJM010000548.1:0-3349 GCA_041745115.1 Thermomicrobiales bacterium | reverse complement strand
ACGTTGACAGTTGGCGACCAGACTGCGACTGGCGAGATCGTCCTTCGCAATGCATCCGAGGTCGACGTCTCAATCGGACCAGGCACAGTCATTACAACATTCGAGGGAGATCAATATCAGTTTGTCGAACCTATCGTGGTCCCTGCGGCAACGCCCGAGGGTCGCGCAGGGGAGACGGTTGCTATTGTTAGCGCGGCCACACCAGGAGGAGAAAGCAACCGGGAGCTGGGCATGTTGAGCGGACAGCTACAGGACGGGGTGTATTACAGCAATCGTACGACTCCAGTTTCCGGAGGAACGGATCGCCAGATAGCCGTGGTAACCGAGGAAGACCTGGCAAAGCTTCAGGTGGACGCGGAGCGGACCTTGGCATCACTTGCGATGTCGTCGACCCTGGCCGGAAATCTGCGCATCGTACCATCGACTCTTGCGGCCACCGACGTGGAGAACCGTTTCGATCATCAGCCAGGTGAAGAGGCCGAGCGTGTATCAATCGAGTCGACGGTCACTTACGAAGCCCTGGCGTTTTCCACAGATGAGTTGATTGCCATTGCAGAGGCGGCTCTGAGTTCGTCCGTGCCTGAAGGATTCGAGCTCCGACCGGGAACGCTGACTTTTGACCCTCCGGTGGAATCAGGGGAGTCAAATGGACTTCGGTCGATGATTGTCTCGGTGAATGGAGAAGCCTCCGCGAGCGTCTCGGCAGGTCAATTGGACGATCTGGCGGATGACATATCGGGAAAGAGTGAACGCGACGCTTTGGAAATCCTCAATGCCCAGCCCTGGATACGAGAAAGCAGCGTGACGTTTCGTCCGTCATGGTTGCCGAAGCGGATCCCATCGGAGCGGAGCAGAATTGAGTTCGTCAGCTCATGAATGAGCCGGAGTGGTCGAGTGTTGGACGGCTGATGGGTCTCGATGTCGGGGACAAGCGCATCGGCGTTGCAGTGACCGACGAAAACCGCGTTGTCGCAAGTCCGGTTACCACGGTCTTTCGAAACCAGCAGGCGCTCGAGCGATTCACAGAGCTCATCAGAACCTATGAGATTTTGGCAATTGTGGCCGGATTGCCGCGAGGCATGTCCGGTCGCGAAGGACCACAAGCGGCGGATGTGCGAGAGTATGCCGACGAACTCGGGAATGCCCTCGACCTGCCCGTCCGGTACTGGGATGAGCGACTGACTACGGCTCAGGCGGAGCGTACGCTCATCGAATCTGGTCAGCGTCGCAATCGCCGCAAGCTGCATGTCGACGCGGTGGCAGCCTCGCTGATGCTGCAGAACTATCTCGACTCTCGCAACAGAGGACCCTGAAACGCGAATCGGATTGCAGAACCCGTTCGCTTATACTGTTCCAACTGCGAGCCCAGTGCTCCGAGCAGCCGGAGGTAATGAATCATGAACAAGTTGATCATCGCAGTCGTCCAGAATGACGATGCCGACTCGGTAGTCGATGCATTGCTGGAAGCTGACTACCGCACTACCCGGCTCGCCAGCACTGGCGGCTTTCTTCGGCGAGGCAATACGACACTGCTCATTGGGGCATTCGAAGACCAGATTGATACCGTGCTTGACATCATCCGGCGTCACGCCAGAAGTGGCGCACAGACGATGGATGAGCCTGCGGGGATGGCGCCGCAGGCCGCTGCAACAGTGTTCGTCCTCGATCTCGAGGAGTATCAACGCTTCTAGATTCGCTGCGCTGCACGACCGCGTGGAACTGCGAGTCAACTCCAACGCCGAATACGCACACGGCTGACGCCTCGGGAAATTCATTTTCTGTCCACGACACGCACGTAGGTGGACGCGCGATGATTCGACCGCAAATCTCCATTCAGACTCCATTTGGTTTCGTTTCGATTGCCGTGGTTGATGCACTGATTGTGGCTGTTTTTGGCTGGTTTGTGCTCGGCAACGTTGAGCCATCGAGCACCGGTTCACTGTATCGATCTGTTACTGCCCTCATAGTCCTGGCCGGATTCCTCGTCGTCGGATGGTTGGTCGAGTCATCCAGACGAGCACTCTCGGCTGATTCCTTGATTGACGAGCCTGTGCTGCTGACCATTTTCGGCGGGGTGAGGTCGTCTGGCTCGCAGTTCGCGCGCCGGAATCGAGGAGTTGCTTCGGATTTATACGGCATGTGGGTGAGCCTGGCCGTCGGTACTGGGATGCTCGCAATAGCTGGCATTTCCTTCGATCGGTGGGACAGGTCGACGGGCTCAGCCCTCGTGTTCGTGATTGCGGGACTGACTGGTTCGATGGCGTGCATGCGGCTGTGCCCGGTGGCCGGCCTGGATGGAGGCTTGGTTGCGACACGGGTCGCGACGCTTTTCTGTGAGGACGATGAGTCTGCCGATCAGCTTGTACGGGCGATGGGGATTGCAACTGGACTCCTGGCTACCACTTGTGGCTTTCTGGTACTCGCCGAACCGGGTGAAATGGCGATTTGGGGTTTTCCACTTGTTGCGGCCGGTGTGGGGATGATTGGGTTTTCGCAGTGGTTCTTTGGCAGAGCCCGCTGGGCTCGGCTGGCTGGGCAGACAGCCCTCGCTGACCTGGGGCGATCGAAATTGCCTTCGGTGCGGTATTCCTCGCCAGTCTCTGAGCTATACAGCATCTTTGCGGTGGAAGGGCAACGAGCGCTCATCGTTGTGACCGACGATACTGGCATACCCACCGGGCTCATCCAGCTTCGGCAACTGCGAGCGGCCCACCGCGGGGAATGGCTCCAACCCGGGGAGCTAATGGTCACTCTCTCAAAGGTGCCAGCATTCGATTGCACGACCACGGTGCTGGAAGCGGCGTTGGCATTGGAGCGGAACGGCCAGCGAGCGCTGGTCATCAAGAGCGACGCTGGAAGTCCAAGAGTGGTCTCACGGGAAGAACTCGAAGGCATTGTCGACTAGTTGTCAGACGAAGACCAGTGGTTTTTACCTGCTGCTTCCGTCCACCAATCGGGCCCGGGCAAGCTCGTTCAGCGTGTTGCCAGCCTGGCCTCGAACAATGACATCGGCAAATCGATCCAGCGGTGTTTCGTCGAGATTGACGATACCCAGCGTTGCTCCTGATTGCCTCGCAATCAATGGAATTCTGGCAGCGGGCTGGACTACCAGCGAACTTCCGATCACGATCAACATGTCAGCGTCCCGGGCAATTTCTCGCGACCTGGCCATCACACCAGCCGGTAGCGACTCACCAAAAAGCACGGTGGACGCCCTGAGGACGCCACCGCATGACTCGCAGTCTGGCACCAATTCGCCGCCAAGCTGGCGGGCGTGGATCGAGACTCCGTCCCACTTGCTTCCACAATTCAGACACTGCACTTCCAGAGCTGAACCATGCAGTTCGAT
>JBGTJM010000547.1:0-13949 GCA_041745115.1 Thermomicrobiales bacterium | reverse complement strand
TTCAGCCGAATCTCACCATCGAAGCGTGCGACATTTTTCGGAAGCATTCGCATGAGCGCGGTTGCCATGCTTGTTTTTCCGCTGCCGGATTCACCGACGATCCCAACCGCTTCGCCGCGCTCCTGAATTGACAGAGATACGCCATCGACCGCGTGAACCACGCGGTCGCCCGCCTTGTAGTGAAGGTAGAGATCACGAATATCGAGAAGAGCCATGGATGGTCAGGTATCCCGTGAATGCATCGGAACAACCCGACAAGCATACGCAAGCATGGGCCGGAGGTCTATGCAGATGAAATCTTGAATGAATTAATCGGCTACGGCGTTCATCGACTGGTCAGAGTTAGAGAAGATCGTCGTGTCGACTCCGTTGTCTACTGCGCTAACCCGAATCAGGTTGCTGTGAAAGGTGGCCTGATCTCCCAGATCGGCAAGGGCGTCGGACGTCAACCAGTTGATGCTGCGCCCTCCTTTCGAATGCTGTGCCCAATGCCCCTTTGGCGCCACCGCGACCCCGGGTTGAACCTCGTCCGTCGTTTTGAGGCGGAGTATGCACCACCCTCGGTCGTTTTCAGTCTTCACAAGGTCGCCACTCTGGAGGTCTCGTCGAAGGGCATCCGCAGGATTCATGAGGATTTCAGGCTCCCCTTCCTTCGCCCGCAGAGATGGCTGGTTGGCCATGCTGCTCGAAACATAGTGATGGGCAGCTCCGGTGAGGAGAACGAGGGAATCAGCTCCGTTCGATGCCGTGAATTCAGACGGAACGACATAGTCAGGAAGGGGATCGACTCCATGATCGATCATTGCTTCACACCACAGCTCTACTTTGCCTGAAGGAGTCGGAAACGAACCGTCCGCAAACGGAACATCGTCGCCACCTTTCCTCGAGTATGAAACGGTGCCTTCCAGCTTGAGCCGATCGACTGTCACGCCCTCGAGAAGATCGTTTGTTTTTCGTGTCGCGGCAAGGACTTCCTCGATGACGCTTTCGGGAGTCTGGTGCAGCCACGGTTCATCGAAGCCCATTTCCGTGGCGAGCAACTGCATGAGATCCCAATTACTGATCGCTTCCCCCAATGGAGCAATAGCCGCCTCGTTGTATTGCAAGTGCCGGTGACCGTAAGGTTTGAGCAAATCGACCTGTTCCAACTGAGTCGTCGCCGGCAGGACGATGTCGGCATATCTCGCCGTATCGGTCATAAACTGCTCATGCACGACGGTGAACAGATCCTCTCGAAGTAAGCCTTCCACAATTCTCGCGCTGTTCGGAGTCGAGGTGACCGGATTTGCGGCGAACACAAACAGGCTACGAATCGGCGGGTCGCTGATTTCATCAATAAGCGCCGCGCCGAGACGATTCATATTCACGTTGCGCGGAACGGGTGGACATTCAGAAGCATGGCCAACAGCCTCGCTGTTCCAGACAATGTGTCCGCTCTGAGAATAAAACGTTCCACCGCCCCGCACCCCATACTGGCCGACTAATGCGGGTAGACAGAGAAGGGCTCTGACGGTCTGGCCGCCATTCTGGTGACGCTGGATGCCATCGGAAAACTTGACCATTGATGGGGTGTTTGTCGCAAAGCGCCGGGCCAGCTCGATGATGGTATCTGCTGGTATGCCCGTGATCTTAGCGACTCGGTCAGGCGGAAAAGCACCTGCTCGGTTTCGAAGGCGGTGCCAGCCGATCGAGTGCTTCTCGAGCCAGGCTTCATCATGCAGCTCTTCGGCAAAAATGACATGCATCAGCCCCAGGGCCAGCGCTCCGTCGGTTGCCGGTTTCGGATGCAAGAAGAGATCTGCCGACTTGGCCGACAGCGTACGGCGCGGATCGATCACAACAACGTACGTACCGTTTCTCTGAGCCTCCCGCAGAATCGGCATGAAGTGGGGTGATGTGCTCGCGGGATTGTGCCCCCAGATCAGCAATGTACGGGTGTGCTTCACATCGCGGGGATCAGGCCCCAGTTTGCCGCCAATCGTTGCAATTGTTGCTGCCGTCGCGGCAGCGTCACAGATGGAGCGAACAAGCCCGCTCGCGCCGAGTCGGTTCCAGAAACGTGATGCAGATACGGCGTTCTGCACAAGCCCCAGTGTTCCGCTGTAGGAGTAGGGAAGAATCGCCTGAGCACCATCCTCGGCGATGATTTCGGTCCAGCGTTCACCGATTTCCGCCACGGCTTCATCCCAGGAAATCCGCTGCCATTCTCCCTGGCCTTTCGCCCCGACGCGCCGATGCGGATAGAGGAGCCGATCGTCGGCGTAAACACGCTCCAGGTAGGGTCGAACTTTCGCGCAGAGCCATCCACCAGTTATCGGATGGGACGGATCAGCAGAAAACCGAACCGCCCTGCCATCCTGCACTTCGGTTAGCGTTGCACAGGAGTCTGGACAATCGTGAGGACAAGCGCCACGGACGACCGTACTGGAACTCCGGCTCATTGCGGTTGCTCCTTCAGCTGCTCCAGGCGCGGAGCGCTATGCCAGAGTTGCTTCGACGGTGATCTCGACGTTGTTGCGCATCGCGTTCGAGACTGGGCAGCTTTGTTCACCTTCGACAGCAAGCTTGGAAAACGCTTCAGCATCGAGTCCAGGAACCTTCCCGCGAACCGTCAGCTTCGAATGGGTCACCTGCATTCCGCCAGAAGGTTTCGGACCAAATCCGACAGCTGAAGTGACCTCAAGCTCTTCGGGTGGAGTCCCGTTGTTCTGCAGCACATACGAGAACGCCATTGCGTAACACGTGGCGTGTGCTGCAGCGATGAGCTCTTCCGGGCTGGTCATTCCGACAGGATCTTCGGTCCGTGCAGCCCATGTCACGTTCTGGTCTGTTAGCACACCTGTGCCAGATGTGACGGTGCCCTTACCTTCGGTCAGGCCCCCGTGCCAGGTAGCTGTTGCATGTCGTTCGGTCATGTGTTGTTTCCTTTCTGTTGGCTGTCGAATAGTTGATAACTATGCCGGAGTTGGGACGTCAATGTAAACGGTTTTGACCTGTGTGTAGAATTCGCGGGCAGATTTGCCTTGTTCGCGAGAGTACGAGCTGGAGCTTTTGAACCCACCAAACGGCACTTGCGGTTCGGCTCCTGGCGTCTCGCTGTTGACGTGCACGATACCCGCCTGAATCTCCCGCGCAAAATCGAGCGCTTTGCCAAGGTCTTTGGTGAAAATGGACGCAGACAAGCCGAACTTCACTGAGTTTGCGATTTCCATCGCCTGATCCATCGACGCTGCTGTCATGACGCCGAGAACGGGTCCGAATAGTTCTTCCTGTCCGAACCTGGATGTCGGATCGACGTCGCCGAGCAGTGTTGGAGACACAAAATGTCCGCGATCTCGGCCGTTTGACGTGATCCGGCTGCCACCGGCAAGCAATCGAGCACCTTCTTTCTCGGCGTTCTCGACTTCAGTCAGCACGTTCTCTGCTGCTTCCTGAGAAATAAGAGGACCGACCTGTGTCGCGTCTTCGAGCGGATCGCCGACACGAATTGACTCGATCCGGGCAGCCAATTTGGTCGTAAAAGATTCGGCGATCGACTCGTCAAGAATTGCCCGACTGGTGGCAGTGCATTTCTGGCCGGTGCTCCACATTGCACCAGATACGACATGGTTGAGTGCATGCTCGAGGTCTGCGTCGGCCAGAACGATGGCCGGATTCTTCCCACCCAACTCCAGTTGCACCTTGGTGCCGTGGTCCACTGCAATCTTGTAGATGGACCGCCCTACGGCCTCGGAGCCGGTGAACGAAATAGCCTTGACTCGTGAGTCCTGGACCAGTGGATCCCCCACATTCGACGCAGAACCTGTCACAAGGTTAACCACTCCTGCTGGCAGACCCGCTTCAGCAAGCGCTTCGATGAATCGCACAGCAAGTAGCGGGGTGAAGCTTGCTGGCTTGAAGACAACGGTGTTGCCAAATGCAATGGCGGGAGCAATCTTCCAGGCTGGAATTGCGATAGGAAAATTCCATGGAGTGATGATGCCTACGACACCGATCGGTTCCCGCGTGGTGTAGAGCAGGGTCCGAGGGTTTGCCGACGGATAGTGTTCTCCGTTCGGTTGCTGCGCTTCCCCTGCGAAATACCGCAGTATCTGAACAGCCCGGCCGGTTTCGCCAATCCCCTCCTTGAGCGTTTTACCCTCTTCCAGCGAGAGTTCTCGACCGACTTCCTGCACGCGACTTCCGAGAAGTTCAGCGGCTTTGTGAAGGATGTTTGCTCGTGCAATCGGCGAAGTGGCGCGCCACCCAGGAAATGCATTTTCCGCAGCAGTGATTGCTTCGGTGACGTCTTCGCTGCCAGACGAAGCGAAACGTCCGACAACGACTGTTGTGTCCGCTGGGCTGGTGCTTTCGAAATGTTGCCCGGATTTTGCCGGTTGCCACTTACCGGCGATAAAGTTGCCGAAGGTCGATTCCGTTGCCATCACGTTCAAGAGCCTTTCGCTGTCATCCGGAAATTGACCGCACAGTAACCGGACTCACGCATGCACGGGGTCAAAAGATCTGCCTGCCGACGAAAAACGCGACTCCGATGAGTGCCAGGAACAGGGTCAACAGCGTGCAGCCTATCGCGAACGCGCTTCCCGTGCCGACGGTAGAGTCTTCAGCCTCTGCTTCCGCTCCAACGGGTTCGACCGCGATCGAGTCGGATTCAGGCGAGTTACCGCTGTGATGCGCGTCCAAATTGATCGCGTTCTATCCGTCCCAACGCCACTCACCGTCCTCAAATACGAAGACGAATCGCTGGAAATCCTGTTCCATCCCAACTGTGGCACGCACAATTGCCGTCACGCGGGTCGCGCTTTCCACGTCCAGCTCTCCGGCACGTTCCCACACAATTGGCGTGGACATCGCCGCCGAAATCGTCGACTCGAAATCAGGGGAGTTGCCGATAAGTGATGCTCTGAAGGCATTGCTGAGAAGCGGCAACCAGAGACTGGGGTTCCCTGTTGACCAGCACGCGGACATCTGACCAAGCAACGCATCAACTTCCGCAGCGATGGACATCGCGTCGGGAGAATCAGCCTCTTCTGTGGTGGGATCGACCGGGGTCAGGATGGACGCAAGCGGATCATCAACGTCGTCGGCCTCCTCGACCGATTCAGGTGTTCCGCTAGCAACGACAGCTGCCTGATCAAGTGGCTCGGTGGTGCACGGAACGTAAACAGAAAGAGCGCGAGATGAGAGTAGAACGACACGTCCGCGGCAACCGTCGTCGATGGGTGTGAGGGTCAGCGTCTGGCCAACAACGGCGAATTCATACGTTCCGGTGGAGATATCGCCCGGAGATATGGTTGTAGCCGATGCATTTGAGCACGAAACCAGTCCGGACTCATCGGTGACTGTCACCTGGCTTCCAGATGTGGTGTACGTGCCGGTGACAACAATGCCAACATCCTGACGTTCTCCAACATAGGAGCCATCGTCGTTAAACGAGATGATCCATCGGCCAACAAAACCGTATCCGTCGGCGAGATCGGTTGGTATATCATCTCGACTCAGAGCCACTGCGTAGCTGCCGCTCAACGTGTCTGTCGATTGCGCCAACGACTGCGCAGGCAGGAGCGAAGCCCCAACAAGAAAGAGGGCAAGTAGTGCGGTCGCTCCGATTGCTCCAGGAGATCGTCTGGTCAGTGAAAAACTGCGCGTCATCGTGAAGATCTCCTCATCTATGGTCGAGCGGTACATGCGGACTTGAAGGAGGAATCAACTAAACTGGGCACCGCCGCTGCCAATTCTCTAGCGTTGCGCTGGCGCCACATGCCTGGAAGTTCGCTGGTATACGCCATCAAAACTATTGCGTGCCCATTCGTAACGTTGGACGCGATCTGCAGAAGAGTCTAGCATCGTGAGCCATAAGAAGTGTGTTGCGCGCGTTTCAACCATGCGGCCGCACTCCATCGTAGACTTAGAAGGTTCGGTCCGTATTGGCAGGCAACGACAAGTCTTCTTTGCAACTACCGGTGAAGTGCCGCAACTCGAATACGTCGCTGGAGCCTATCCCGAAAGGATTCGTCACCATGGTCTATCAGGTCGACACGAGATCGCCTCGAATGCTCAAGCGGGTTTACGCGCTTTTGTTGCTGGCGGTCATCGTGGTGGTTGCGCCATTGACAGCCATGGTTGGAGTCTCAAGGGCCGCCGATGATGAAACGTTGCGAGCCGGTGCTCCCATTAATAGCGCTGGACTGAACAATCCAGCACGGGAGTTTCTCTCCGCCGGAGCGTTGCTGATCCTCGACCAGGCAACTGCCTCGAGGCTCTCTGAACCCGACCCTTACTTCGTCGCTTCAGCCGGGGCGTCCGCAGCCAACAATGTCAATGCTCAGCAGGTGCCATTTCGCAACCCTGCCCCAGCCTTCAGCCGGAATCTTCTGATTTCCCGCAACTTTGGTTACTCCCCATTCCAGACTGAGCCACATATCGCCGTCAATCCGATTGATCCCGACCATCTGGTGGTCGGCCTGATCGATTACAACATGGGTTCGACCATGTCGACCTATACCAGTTTCGATGCTGGAGCATCCTGGCAAGGTCCGTACCAGGTGCCTCGATTCCGGGACGATGTGTCAGGCGCTGGCGACCCGGTTGTTGCGTTCGACCGAGATGGCAATGTCTACATCACGATGCTGTCGCTTGGAGTGCGTGATTTCCAGATCGGAAACATCGCGTCGAACGCCATCATCCTGAACATGGCTGTTTCGAAGTCAACTGATGGAGGGTTGTCCTGGTCTGATCCTATTCTTGCTGCTGAAGGTGGTGCTTCAACCGTCAGTCAGATCGACCCTGAAGGCAAAGAGCGAGGGACTGTGACGTTTCTCGATCTGGACAAGCCCTGGTTTACGGTAGGGCCGCATCCTGATGATCTCGAGAGAGACGTCATTTACCTGTCGTATACCGAGTTCGAATCGACATACAGCCTGATCTATGCGGACGAAGTGGCGTTCTTCTCGACTCCGATTCTGGCGACGACTATCAAAGTCATTGCCTCTGAAGATGGCGGGGCGACCTGGTCCGATCCCGTACCTGCCAGTCCGAAAGTACTTTATGGGTACGGGGTGGCTGGAACACCGGGAAGCGATGCGACCCTTCAGACCACTGGCGGAGCGACAGGGCTCGCAACGCGCGTAGTGCAGGGTTCGCAGGTGGCCGTCTTGCCGGACGGTACCCTTGCGACAGCCTGGTATGACTCGACAGACGATGGTACGGACGTGGGACTTGCAACAGTCATGATCGCTTTCTCGGAAGATGCTGCCCAGACGTTCGACGAACCGATTCAGGCTGGTGTGCGTCGAGAAGTGCCGTTCCGACTGAGAACGGCTGAATTTCGCAACGGCGCCCTTCCAGCAATGGCGGCGGGTCCCGGCGGAGAAATCTATATCGTTCAGACTGGACGGCCCGTCGACAAGAGCAACGACGATGCCGATGTCTATTTGTTCCGCACGTTCGACAAAGGCCAGACCTGGGAAGAGGAAATCCTGATCAACCAGGATGGCACCAACGCGGCACAGTTCTTCCCGCAGATTGCCGTTTCGCCGAATGGCGACGTGCACGTGATGTGGGGTGATCAGCGTGACGATCCGGTACGGTTGCGGTACCACATTTACTACTCGCAGTCGACTGACCGGGGAGATACGTGGGGTTTTACCCTGCCGGATCAGAACTTCACAGCCCCGGATACACGCGTGACTGACTTTCCATCCAATCCGATGAAGGGGTTCCCAGGCGGACGATTCATTGGGGACTATTTTGGCCTTGCTGCAACCGACGAGGACGTGTTCCTTGTTTGGGCTGATACGAGGTTGGGAGAGTTTGGCGGCTTCAATCAGCAAATTGGTTTTGCGCGGAAGACCGCAATCGAAGCGCCGTCGCTGTTTATCAGCCCTCCGTCAGGATCAGCTGGACGGATCGTCGATATTCAGGGCTTTGGATTTCAACCGGAAGCGAGTTTGCAGCTCTATGTCAGCGGGGTTGCAACATCTTTCCTGCAGACTGATGCGAATGGCCTGTTCCAGACAAGTATCTACATGCCATTGACGGGTGAAGGACCAACCCAGATTAGCGCCTTCGATGAAACCGGCAATGTGGCGACGGCGTCCTTCTTCACAGAGTTTGGATTCGACACCCTTCAGGAAGCATTGCAGGAGATCAACGATCAACTCGCCGCAGCAGCGGAACCCGATGATTCTGACCAGTCAGATGCAGAGCCGACTCCTACTCCCACTGATCCTGGGCAACAGCAGTCTGGCGGTGCAACAGGCGGGCAGCAAGCGCCTGCCGGTTCTGCCGAAGGTACGCCCGAGTCAGATTGATGTCCCAGATCGCCGGCCGGCCAGTGGCCGATCTGTAGGCAATTCGAAATCCAGAGTCGAAGTCTAGGGTGGCACCATTATGGAGGTTTCGCTATGAACGACCTGACAGAACTCCTTCGATCGTACTCAAGTGGCACGCTGAGCAGGCGGTCATTGCTTGCTGCGGCGAGTGCAATGGGTCTCAGCGCGGCCCAGATTGCGTCGCTAACGCGAGGGGTTTCAGGCTCCCTGGCCCAGGAAACTGCGGCAGTTGGAGCAGCCGCGGATGTTGTTACGTTTTCGGCGTTCAATGTCGATCAGGCTCCCCTGAACATCCAGAACGACGACATGGACCTCTATCTCTTCGGGCTCAAAACAGCCGGAGCGCAGAGTCTTGAGGAAACCGAAGGCGTTCGTCTGATCAACGCTCCGGCGTCCACACTTTCACTGATTCTGAATCCTGCTCCCGCTCCAGAAGGAAGCTTGAATCCCTTCTCGCTGAAAGAAGTGCGGGCGGCAATGCAGTTGCTGATAGACCGGACGTTCATCGCGAGTGACATCTACCAGGGGCGAGCGTTGCCCATGATAACCAACATCAGTCAGCTCGATTACGATCAATTGACGATCTTCCCTGTGGTGAGCGCGGCAAATATTCGTTATGACCCCGATCTGGCGATCCAGCAGATTTCCACGGCCATGGAATCGGCCGGGGCGACGTTCAACGATGGGGCGTGGAGTTTCAACGGCAGCCCGATCATGATCAAGATCGTGACGCGGGTTGAAGACGAGCGACGGGAAATTGGGGATCTGGTTCGGTCGATCCTCGAAGGTATTGGATTTCAGGTGCAGCCCGTCTATCAACAGTTCGGTCCAGCGACGCTGGCGGTGTATGCAAGCGATCCACGAACGTTCCAATGGCACATATATACCGAGGGCTGGGGGGCGAGGTGCTCCAGTGCGCTACGACGATGCAGGGATCAACCAGTTTGCCGCCCCGTGGCTTGGAAACATGCCGGGTTGGCAGGAAGTCGGTTTCTGGCAATACGAGAATCAGACGCTCGACGAGCTTGGCCAGCGCCTGTATCGCGGTGAGTTTGGTAGTCGAGAGGAACGTGACGAGCTCTATCAGGAGATGGTCAGACTAGCGCTCGACGAGTCAGTGCGAGTCTGGTTGGTAACCGCCCTGCAGAGCTTTCCGGTTCGATCTGAGATCGAACATCTCACAGAAGACATTGTCAGCGGACCCCGTAATCTCTTTGCGCTAAGAGGAGCGGAAATCGCTGGATCGAGCGAAATCCGTGTTGGAAATCTATGGGTCTGGACTGAGCGCACGACGTGGAATCCGGTTTCTGGGTTTGGTGACGTGTACAGCTCGGACATCTACAAGAACATGGTCGATCCGGCGTTGGTCAATCACCCATTCACGGGGCTGCCAACGCCGTTCCGCGCCAGCTACGCTGTCGAGACTGCTGGTCCTGATGGGTCTCTGGATATACCAGCGGATGCGGTGATGTGGAACCCGGCCTCGGATAGCTGGGAAGATGTCCCAGCCGGCTCGACTGCGAAAAGCAAGGTTACGTTCGACTATTCGAGATACCTTCAGAGTTCCTGGCACCATGGGCCGCCGGTTACGATGGCAGACGTGATCTACCCGATTGCACAGGGCTACGAGATTGCGTTCGATGACGCCAAGGTTCAAATCGAAACGGCTCTGGGCATCACCTCGCGACCGCTTTATGAGACGTTCAGGGGATATCGGTTTGGAGAATCGTCACTAGAGGTCTATGTTGACTACTGGCACTTCGAAGAAGGCTACATTGCCTCGTATGCTACTCCATCATCGGCCGCGACGCCGTGGGAAATTCTTGCAGCGATGGACGATGTGGTCTTTGTGAAGCGGCAAGGAGCATACTCCGATACCGCGGCGGCAAGGTTCTCGGTGCCGTGGCTCAGCCTGGTTACGGAAAGTGATGCCCGGTTAGTCCTGCGCTCGATCCGGCAGTTTGCCCGCGAAGGGACGATACCGACCGGTGTGTTCGATATTGGGGGTGAAAGCCTGGTTACCGAGGAAGAAGCTCTTGCTCGCTATGAAGCGTGCGACGAGTGGTTCGATGCAACGAATCTCCTCGTTCTGGCGAATGGTCCGTACCAGCTGACCCGTTACGATCCTCCGGCGCAGTTCGCTCAGCTTGATGCGTTCAGGCCAGAATCGTATCCATTCACCGTGGAGGACTTCCGGTTCGGAACGCCCCCGTCTCTCGACATCGAAGGAATCGTCGCACCGTCGGTCGCACTTGGCGATCCAATAGAGCTCGGAGTCACCGTCAATGGACCCGGTGAACTCTCCGTCCAGTACACGTTTGTCGATCCCACTATTGGCGCCGTTCTGGCAACGGCAGCAGCTGAACCACAGCCGGACGGGACGTTCCTCATTTCGATCGATCCTTCTGTGAGTGGATCGCTCTTCCCGGGCCTCTATCAAGTCTTCGTTCTCGCCGCCAGCTCAGAGCTCGCACAGGTCGCCCAGCAACGGATTGATCTTGAGATAGGCGTCTGAGCGCAAGGCAATCTGAGACGGAATCCAAACGGCGAGCATCCCGAAGCAACGTTGGCTGTTGCAAGAGGCTGATCAGATGAAGGACGTCGCCAGAATACTCATCGTTCGCGCTCTGACTCTTTTTGGCGTGCTTCTTACGGTCTTGCTACTGCTCGTGATTTCGCTTGGTGCGACTGGGTATTCAGACCGATTGCTGGAGGCGCAGGTTAACGAAGAACTGCGTGCTTTTCGGATCTCCTCGGCTGAAACCATCCGGGATCCAGCGGAGCTCGAAACGGCTGTCGTGGCCCGCCGGGCGGAGATCGAGTCGTTTTACGGACTGGATGAAGCCTGGTGGCAGAGAATGCCTGCGCAGGTCTGGCGAGTGCTGACACTTGATCTCGGGCAGGCCCGATCGCTGCGAACGGCCGAAGGCAGCACAGCGATCTCAGATATTGTGCTCGAGCGGTTACCAAAGACGATGCTGTTGCTCACAACAGCGTCGGTGATAACTGCAACGATTGGCCTGATTGTGGGCGTCCGGATGTCAACCCAGGTTGGAAGCAGGCTTGACCGGGCTGTCGCCTACTTTGCGGCTATTTCGTTTGCCGTACCGGCCTGGTGGCTGGGGATTCTGTTCATCCTCGTGTTTGCATTCAAACTCGATGTATTGCCCGCCGGTGGCATGTACAGCAGTCCGCCGCCGGAGGCGGGTATTGATCGATGGCTCGATCTTGCCAAGCATGCGATTCTGCCGGTATTCACGCTGGTTCTTGTCAGTGTAGGTCCGTATATCTATTCGGTTCGCACGATGACTGTTACGGCTGCGCAGGAGGATCATGTGCAGTTGGCCCGAGCAAAGGGACTGTCTGAGTCGGTTGTGACAAGGCGGCACATCCTCAGAGTGGCCGCGCCGCCAATCGTGACCGGACTGGTGCTGGGGTTGGCCGGTTCACTATCCGGTTCGATACTCACTGAGACGGTTTTCAATTGGAGAGGCATGGGGCGACTGTACTACGATGCGATATCCGGGACTCCCGATGAGGCAGTAATTGTCGCGCTCACGTTTGTATTTACGCTGCTGTACCTGATTGCCCGGTTTCTACTGGACATCATCTATGTAGTGCTCGATCCGCGTGTGCGGTACTGACCGGAACCCAGGATGACCGACCTTCCAATCGAGGCCGATCCGCGATTTCAATCAACGTTCGAGCAAGAGGACGACCAGGAAGCACGAAGCGCACTGTCGCTGCGTTCAATCGCAGGCGTGCTTCTTTCCAGCGCATCTGGCAAGGCCGGGGTCGTGATGTTCCTCGGAATGATCGCCATCTCGCTCTATGTGCTCGTGACGTACCCCCGTGATTTTGGCACCGAGCGCTGGTCTTCACCATTGATATGGTCGGACAACCCAAAGACTGCGCCACCAGTGTGGACAAGCTGGATGAACGACGAAGCCGTCGAGCATCTGGTGATAACCATGACTGAGCCCGGAGAAGTCGCAGAAAGAGGGCCGGCAGAAGTTCGCACCTATGGGGTAGACATCGATCATCAGTCGGGTGCATTTCCCCAGTTCCTGTCGTCCACCCTCACCGGAATCGAGTACTACGATCGCCCGCCGGTGATCATCATATCGCTTCTCCGACCCGATGGCGGAGAGATCCGGCTTGCCAATCTCGCGGTTACAGCGCCGCGTCCGGGTGAGGAGGCGCCCTTTCGCCGGTTCTTTGACTCTCCAGAGCGAATCGTGCTCACGCAGCAAGACACCGCGCTTCAGGCAACTGAACAGTGGTTCGTAACTGAGTATCCGGATTTGCCAGTCACTTTGAACCTGAGCAATCGTCTGAACGAGGCCTTTTTCAGCGTTCCAGCAAGCGACGGTTCGGGAGGTCTTCAGTCGCTTCCCGGCGCGTATGTCGTACGAACAGAAATGCTGGTGGCAAACTCAAACGATAGCCTGGCCGAGTTGAAAGTCATCTCTGGTGGGACAGTCTTTGGCTGGATGGGCACCGACTCACTAGGTCGTGATCTTTTCGAGGGCCTCCTCTATGGATTCCCGGTCGCGCTCCTGATTGCAGCAATGGCTGCGACATTGTCGACACTTATCGGAGCGAGCCTTGGCATTCTGAGCGGGTATGCCGGCGGAGGCACTGATCTTGTAATTCAGCGACTGGCTGACGTTGTATCAAACGTTCCAGTACTGCCTCTTCTGATCTTTCTGGTGTTTATCGTCGGTTCGAACCTCTACCTGATCATTCTGGTGCTGGTGGCCTTCAGCTGGACGGGATTGACAATACTCGTCAGATCCATGGTGCTTCAGCTTCGGTCTGGCCAGCTCGTCGAGGCCGCGCAGGCGCTAGGCGCGTCGCGAAAGCGAGTGATGGTTCGCCATGTGTTTCCCCAGGTCGCGCCGTTCATCGTCGCACAGATGATCTTCTTCGCGCCGGGAGCAATTCTGGCCGAAGCGTCGCTGAGTTTTCTTGGGCTGGGCGATCCGTCGATTCCAACGTGGGGCCAGATGCTGGAAGCTGGGTTCCGCACCGGTGCCCTTTATGTCGGATATTGGTGGTGGGTTATTCCACCCGGAGTTCTCATCATCATCACGGCACTGGCGTTCATGTTGCTGGCGCTGGGCATGGAACAGGTGGTCGACCCGAGGCTCCGGAATCCTCAATAGTCGATCAGAGGATCGTTTCCAGTGCCAACATCAGTTTATCGAGATCGTCGGTGTCGTTGTACGCCTGGAACGATGTGCGGACCAGCGCCTGTCCTTGCCAGTCCACGACGGGCACTTCTATCCGGTAGTTTGCATACAGCGTGTTCTGCAATGCCTTGGCATCAGTCGCAGGAACCGGACACGAAACCATTTGGGCGAACCAATCAGATGAGTCCGGTGACAAAGGTGGGATTCCGGACAGTTGATTGATGCGGACTCGCGCTTCCACCGCAAGCTGATGGCATCGTGACCTGATGTCTGGCCAGTGGTTCTGTTCCTGAAAGTCGATTGCAGCCGGCACCGCAAGCCAAGCGGCAATGTCCCGAGTCCCTTGCCATTGGTTGCGTTCCACGAAGGTCGAATCTCCCAGCGTGCCGCTTCGGCCCCATCCCCAACTGACAATGAGCGA
>JBGTJM010000546.1:0-3141 GCA_041745115.1 Thermomicrobiales bacterium | reverse complement strand
GGCCTCGAAATTGCGGCGGCCTGCGGCCAGCTTCGGGCCCGTCATCTTGAGGCTGCCAACACCTGATCTCGCTCTGATCCAGCAGGTTACGCCATCAGATCGTGCGCCATCTCCTCGAACATCGCAATGTACGCGTCCGCGTCTTCAACCGAGTGTTGCACCGAAAGCGTCCACTCTTCTTCGCGGCCCGGTGTCATATAAATGCCACGATTCATCGCATAGAGCCACGCCAGGTCGGTCAACTCCTCTTGCTGATTCGCCATGAATGACTCGTAGTCCGTGATCCTCACCGGCGAGAACGTTACGCACCCTTTCGAGCTGATCCCGACGGTGTAACCCGGCAGGCCGTACTTTCTCAGCACCGCGTCGCATCCAGCCTGCAGGCGGTCGTTCAGCATGTTCAGATGCTCGTATGCCTGCGGCGTCAGGACATGCTCAAGACTTGCCCTCGAAGCCGCCATCGTCAGCGGGTTCCCGTTGTAGGTTCCAACCTGGTACACCGCCCCTGAAAGCACGGGTTCCATGGCTTCCTCGGTTCCCCCGATCGCGCCACACGGCAAACCACCACCCAGTGCTTTTGCCAGCGTCACCATGTCTGGCTGAACGCCAAACCGCTCAGTTGCTCCTCCTGCCGCAACGCAGAGCCCTGTCTTTACTTCATCGAAGATCAGCACAATACCGTGGCGACGAGTGATATCCCGCACAGCTTCAAGGTAACCCGGCTCCGGCAATACCACGCCGAGATTCATCATCGCCGGTTCCATGATCACGCACGCTGGAGTTCGCCCTTCATCGATCAGCCGCTCGATCCGTCGCTCCATCGCGTCTGCGTCGTTGAAAGGCACCGCGACGGTCATATCGCTCACTGCCTTCGGTATGCCCGCACCATATGGAAGCGAGGCCAGGTCGTCCCGATCTCCAATGTCGTCATAGGGCACCGAAATCGATACCATCACATAATCATGATGGCCATGATACGAGCCGAAAATCTTCAGTATCGTGTCGCGCCCGGTTAACCCGCGCGCAATCCGAATCGCATCCATGGTTGCTTCGGAACCCGAATTAACGTATCTCCAGGTTGGCAAACCGAATCTGCTTGCCAGTTCTTCACTGACAACAATGTCATCCTCTACCGGTGCGGCAAAGTGCGTTCCCCTGGCCGCACGCTCCTGAACCGCCTGGACGATCGCCGGGTGAGCATGCCCCTGCACCATCGATCCAAACCCATTGTGGAAGTCGATCCGCTCGGTGCCATCGACATCCCAGACCCTTGAGCCCAGACCCTCACTCAGATAGATTGGCCATGGGTCGCGCAGCTGGTAGGACGACGACACGCCTCCAGTCATGCTTTTCCGCGCCCGCTCGAAGAGTTGGCCGGACTTTTGAGTACTTTTATTGAGCTTCTGTTCTTCGATTTCCGTGAGTGCTCTTACTCGATCGAGATCGATGACTGCCTCAGCGACGACGGTCATGTTGTGTGCCTTTCAACTGAAAAAAGCCAACCGAACCCCTCTAGTATCCCACGCACATGAAGGGTTGGTTGCGATCAGCTGGGCTGAATCGTAAGGCGGTGAATCCCGTTCCTCATAGCGGACCAGAGTCTCACGCTGCGACGTCGGCCGGCTCCATTCGCGTTGAGAGTTGATGAAGGACCTCCTGAACAGTCGCAACATCCCCCGCATGCGCAGCAGGTTTCGCAAATCGGATCACTCCGGCACTGTCGACGATGTACGTTCCCGGAAGCTGCCGCCGATTTCCGACCGACTTGCCCACGCCCGCCCCGTCTGCCACGGCGCGCAAACTCGCCGCAATGACTCTCGGACCCGCCAGCTGGCCAACCGATCCCTCGGGCAGGCCGTACGCTCGATACGCAGATCGATCCGCATCTGAATAAACGGGGAATGGAACATCCTGACTCCGTGCGAACTCTGCCGCCTCCTGAGGAGTTCCCATGCCAATCAACACAACTTGACCACCTGCCAGCCGGATACGCTCGGCTGAAGCGGAAAGCGCCTTTGCGTGCTGTCTGCAAAAGATACAGCCAAAATGTCGGAGAAAGACCAGAACCGTGTTGCCGTCGTGGGAGTTCCACGTCGCTGATAAGTTGACTTTCTTGCCATTGGTATCGAGCAACATGGCATCCGGAGCCATATCCCCCGGCTTGAAAACTGATTGCAGTTCTTGATTTGTCATGACTGATTCCTCGACTGTTGTGGACACTGACGCTTCGCCCGCTCGGCGAACTTACGATACGAAAATACTCGGAATCAGTCCTCACCACGCGGAACCGGGCTACTATCCGAAGAACTTGACGCAAGCGGAGGTAAAGCAGAGTGAAACGGTGGTTCAGAGTTCAGCAAATCGGCATCGTCAGCCGGCCCGATGATCCCGGCGGGAACGATAGCGAGTTCTTCGATCCATTCGTAGAATCGGCCATTGAGATCGACCCCAGGTGGGAATCCGGTCTTACCGGAATCGAGGACTTTTCTCACCTGGTCGTGCTCTTCTATCTCGATCGCGCGCCACGGCGACGCACTGCGGGTCCGCTGCGGGCTGCCGAGAATGGTCCCATCCAGTCACTTGTAGGGTTCTTCTCAACGCGTACGCCCAAGCGACCCAGCCCTATCGGGATTGCTTGCCCTCGGCTGCTATCGCGGGACGGCAGTCGTCTGACGGTGGTTGGCATGGACGCCTGGCATGGCACCCCGGTAATCGATATCAAGGGCTACTACCCGCGTGACGAGCTCCGGGCAGATGCCACAGTTCCCAACTGGCTCTCCGCACTTTGGAAAAATCACGACCTCGAAAGAACATCTCACCATCGCCCAGCTGAAAGCGAGAAGTCCCAACCTGAGGAGTGACACGGCCGACGCCGAATCCGATCGTCAATTCGGTTCCGTCCAGCCACCGCCTCCGTGAGAGCAACTCGAGTCTTTTACGGCTTTCGCGACAGACGCGATGTCATCTGGTCACAGGGAAAGCAGGCATCCGCGCCTGATACTCTCGCAGACAGATCATTCATCAGTCCTGACTTAGCCAACGTGGCTTCATAGGAAGTCAAAGGTACTTGACTTTCTGCTACCTATCTGGCATTAAGGAAGTGCAACATCCGTGCTCGAAGATACCGGGAAGTGCATGTTG
>JBGTJM010000545.1:0-5000 GCA_041745115.1 Thermomicrobiales bacterium | reverse complement strand
TGGCTACCATTGCAGCTCACTCGCCATTTCAATGAGTGGTCTGATATCTATTACCGCCACTTCCTCGGGGATAAAGAAACCTACCACCTCGCATGGCGTCAGCTTGAGGTCGACTACGCGATGCCGGCCACGTTGCCCACGCAGCTCTACGGCCACAGATCGACCCCAGTCGGGATTCGCAAAATGGCAGGTGGTCTCGAACAGCATGACTTTCATGGTCGACCGATTTTCCATCATCGCACGGGGGCTGAATGGGTGCTCATGGGCGACAACATGGACCTTTCGAGACCAGTGATCGAACGCAAGTGCCTGGGAGCCCTCGATCAACTCAGAAGCGCCTGGCCCGGACGCGTGCACCCCGATCCAGCTCCGGCGTCTGGAATCGATGGAAGCGATCTTGTGACCACAAAACGCTATCTCTACCGACGAGTTGGCATAGATGAGCGGTTCCTGGAGTTCCAACCGGACGGCACCATCGGCATGGGGTCACATTTGAACGAGCAGACCTGGCGTCTGGAACCCGGAGAGCAGGGCCCCTGCCTGATCATATCCAGAAAAGATGGCGATATTTGCAAATTGAATCTCGCCAACAACGGCATTTGGCGTGGACACTGGCTGTGGTACGAGCAATGTCCGGTCGAGCTCATCCCGATAGGCGTGGCAACCCCGTTTCCGGAAAGTGGTTGATGTCCAGGCGCCCGACACTTCTGATGATCAGCCCCGTTGCGCCAGACATCACCGGGAACGGCCTGGCGATGCGGGCGGGCATGACGCTTCAGGCCCTTTCTCACCACTACTCGGTGACACTGATCATCTTGCCGCTGTATGCACGCACTGCCAGGCCACGTATCCCATCCGAGCTCGCCAGCTGCTGCGCATATATTCACCACCCAAAGACGTTGAGCGACGAGCCACCATCTGACAGCCCGATACCGGAGTCATTTGACGTCGTCCACATCTTCCGCCTGTCTTCTCTTCAAAGCGCACGTCCCTGGTTCAACTCCAGCACCGCGATCCACCTCGATCTCGACGATGTCGAATCGGTCACCAGACAGCGCATTGCCAATCGATATCTTGCCAGAGGCCGCACCCGCGAAGCCGCCATCGAACAACGACACGCAGCTGCCGCAATTGATGACGAGATCGAAGCACTGATCAGATTTGATCGGGTGTATGTCGCTTCACAGGTCGATCACGATCGACTGCCATTTTGCGGCCAGGCAGATGTCCGTACCCTGCCGAATGCCGTCGCTGTTCCGGCCCTTCTCGAGCCAGCCATTTCGCAGTCAGACATGCACCGATTTCTATTCGTCGGCAACCTTGGCTACTTTCCGAATCAGGACGGCATTCTCTACTTTGCAGAAGAAATCCTGCCATTGCTCCGCAAGCGCATGACGGCCAGGTTTCAAATTGACGTCGTTGGAGCCGGTGCATTCCCGGAGCTGCGTGCGCTCGGATCGATACCTGAGATCAACGTTGCCGGATGGGTCGCCGATCTTGCGGAATGGTACGCGGGCGCGGACGTCGTTTTCATACCGCTTCTTGCCGGCGGCGGAACCCGCATCAAGCTGCTCGAAGCCCTCGCCTTTCAGCGCCCGATCGTATCAACGTCGATTGGCGCGGAAGGTATCGATGTGACACACGGACGCGAACTCCTGATCGCCGACGATCCCGCGGAATTCGCATTGGCTCTTTCGCGTTTGGTCGCCGACGTCGATCTACGGTTCAGGCTGGCAAGCCTTGGAAATCAGCTCGTCAGGCGGGCGTACACCCTGCAGTCAGCCATCGCGGCTGTAACGCCATAGCGCATCAGACGTCGACATCACCAAGAATCCTGATTAGCTGATCTGTTGCCGCTTCCCAGGTCCACCTTCCCAGAATGGCATCACGGGCTGAAGCAACCGCCTGATCCTCTCCGCGAATCGCCGACCGAATAGTTCCTACGGCTGCGTCCTGGTCAGGTTCCCACCAGTTCACACCCTGGAAAAGCATCGCAAGTTCACCGTGCACCGAAGCAGGCACTTTCCGGCTGGGAAGCAATGTTGCGGTCGATTCATCGAGATACGTTCGATACGCGGTGTGATCGGGCGCAATCAGGAGCAGTCCACTCGCGGCCGCCTCCATCATGGGCAGGTCCCATCCCTCTCCATGCGACACGCTGATGTAATGCGTGCACGCAGCGTAGAGCCTGGGCATTTCCGCGTCGGACAGAATATCCGTCAGCGTTATGATTGGCGCCGCGGTATCAAACGATCGTCCGGCCTCGGCTTCCAGTTTGGCCTTGGTCAATTCGACCGATTCGTAGTCTGAATCGAAGTGCCCCCCGAGTTTCATCACCAGCACAGCGTCGTCATTCTGGCTGGTAGCGGTTAGCCAGCTGCGCAAGAGGCCCTCGATATTCTTCCGAGGTGTAATCTCGGAGATGTTCAGAAATCGGGTTTTGCGACTTGAAATCGGTTCTCCGTGCGGCAGACTCACCGTCAGCGGCTCCACACTCGCCGAGTAGAGCGAGGGATCGACACCCAGCGGGCAGATCCGCAAGAGCTCCTCTGGCATTCCGGAAGCCAGCCACGCCGATTTTGATGATTCGGTCGGAACGATTGTCGGCAACAGCCCGCCCTTGCGTCGCAACCAGAGATCAGGCACCCTGTCCCCCTCGAACATAGTGAAGTTGACGGAGAAAAGGTCCGGTCGATCCACGATTTGATGTGGCATACAGAACTGCAAAAAGATGTGCGCATCGACACTGCGCCGTAAAGAGTCGAACCAGAGTTCCCGCTGACCATTCGGAAAACGCCTCGCACTCCATTGCGCAAGCCCTTCGAGCTCAACCTCGACACCGCGGGCCACAAGCTGGCGCACAAATTCGCGCACGTGGTGACCGTATCCAGTGGGACCGGCAAAGGGCCCCCTCACCCGCAACGAATCGATCACCAGCCGTATCCTTCTCAAAGCCGGGCGGAATGCCCTGCCCGCCACCGAGGTACTGAGGATATGCCATTGTGAGCCCGACCAGACAGTCAGAACCATACCCACCTGGAACGTACCTCTCCGACTTCATCCTACCCGACGCTGACGGGAGTCCTGTGCGACTTTCCGATCTGGTCGGCTCTCCCTTTTCGCTGCTCTTCGTCGACGCATCATGCCAGCACTGCAAAAAACTTCTTCGCAAGCTGGCATCTCAAAAGACTGCCGCTACGCTCCCGGTTGTGATCGCTTGCTCTGGTGGACCGCTATGCCTCCGGCTCGCCCGGGCAAATCCGAAATTGGGTCGTTTCTTGATTCAGGAAGCTGGCGAGCTCCCCACACTGATGAGAGTCCCTGCCACACCAGCCGCCTATTCCGTCGGAAGCGACCGCCGCACGATCGGCACCGTTGCACTTGGTGCCCAGAGCGTACGCAATCTTCTTTCCGGAAAGTCCATGCCGGAAAATCTGCCCCCATCGAAGCAGGCCGGCGCAAACCTGACAACGCCGGTTCGCCACGGATTTCTCGCGAACCAGCAGGCTCTCTCAGTCGGATCGACGATCCCCCCGCTGGACCTCACGGACCTGAGCGGCACTCGACTGCTGAATGCTCTCCAATCAGGAACGTGGACGCTTCTCCTGTTCTGGTCCGCGCCGTGTGCACCATGCGAAGCGCTTGCAGATCCGCTACTGGAACTCTGCCAGACCACCAGCGAGCTCGAGATACTTGTCGTTGGTCGGGGCACTCCTGCAGACTTCATGTCGCTCGATCGGACGCTGCTTCCCTTTGCCAACAGGGCACGAATTGGTCTCCAGCACCAGAGAACAGTCTCTCGTGAGCTCAATACGTTTCGGACCCCCACCGCGTACCTCATTTCAGACAGTGGCGAGGTTTCCCAACCAGCTGCGGTTGGGCTCAGCGCCGTTCGGCAGCTTCTCGCCATAGCACCGAACTTCAGCGAGATGAGCCCCGCCTGATGGCTTCCGGATGCCAGAAATGATACGTCGGGATGCCTCCGCCAAATCGGCCAATCGGCATATAACCCAGTCTTCCCAGGATCACAGCCACCTTGTTGAACACTGGATTCGACGTCAGTTCGATCATCACATAGGGCCGATGCTCCTCGATGACGCATTTGGCGCCTCGAACTGCCGCGACTTCATGCCCCTCGACATCGATCTTTAATATGGAGATCGGTAGCGTGCCGATCTGGTGTCCCAAGTCACCGACGATTTCGTCAATCGTGCGAATCGGCACGGTTGGCTTTCGACTCCATGAGTCCTCGGGAGAAAGCAATCTCACCTGAGTTCCACCCCAGTTCTCCACCTCTCCTTTCGATCTGACCAGGAATCCCTGCCCCACCGACTCCCCAACGGCGGCCTGGACAATCTCGACGTTGCGAAGTCCGTTCGTGTCGACATTCTTTCGAAGCAGGCCTGTCAGGAGAGGATCCGGCTCGATAGCAACAACCAGTTCTGCAACCATCGCACCGAAGAAGATGGTGTGGTTTCCGATGTTCGCCCCGGCATCGATGGCAACGCCGCCTTTCACCCTCGCAGCGGCAAAATGGAGGGAGTCTCGCTCGAAAAAGGCTCGGTACTGGCGAATCTCGTTGAGAATGAGATCGTCATCCGAAATCCCCTCGATGGTGAACTCCCGCCGGGCCAGCCGATCGTCGCTTCGGAAATCTCGACTGCTGAATGTCACCGGACTGGAGCCCGATCCTTCCAGATTTGATATCTCAGAAGAGACCCTGACACCTGGCAGTTCATCTACAGCCAGCCGAATCGTCTCCAACACGTCGCCGGTCGAGCGGCCCGGCGAGAACGGAATCTCGGCCACGTCGACCTGGAAGGAGCCCGAAATCGCGCGCTCAAGCTCCTCGGAGTCCCGGATTCCCGACTCGCTGCCCACGAGCACCACATCAGGCTTCAGTGCACGCAGCTCCGAAATCGGCAAATGGGATCCCAACTCGAAGGCGTATTCGACCTGTCTCAACGATTCCAGTAGCACGATGCGCTCATCGATTGGAA
>JBGTJM010000544.1:0-2063 GCA_041745115.1 Thermomicrobiales bacterium | reverse complement strand
TGGAATGCCCAGGGCCATGGCCAGTCCAACACCTGCGGCGCTGATGACCATTTCGATCTGTGCTCCGTGCACGATGCGGCTATAGATGTCGCGCCCGAACTCATCCGTGCCGAACCAGAAATCTCGGGACGGAGCCTGCAGCAGGTCTGGCCCAATCTTGTCGGGATCATGGGTGGCAATGACACCGGGTATGAGCGCCCAGATTGCAAACATGGCGATCAGAAGAAATGCGGCGATCATCACCGGGTCTGGGTGACCACCGAAGACGCGCCATGAGAGTGAACGAGACCGCACCTGAGCCTCAAGCCGGTTCGCTGGAGCTACCATGTCGGCCTCAACGGCAGGCTTCGGTCACGAGGACACCCGCAGACGGGGATTCATGAATCCGTACAGAATATCGGTCATCAGGTTGACGAGAATGAGACCAATCGCCACGAACATGACCGATGTCTGAACAAGCGGGTAGTCGCGATTGAAGATCGCCTGCACTGTCAACCAGCCGACGCCTGACCATCCGAATACCTGCTCGATAATTACCGCTCCACCAAGGAGCGCACCGATTTCGAGGCCAGCGATAGTGAGAACGGGAATCAACGCGTTTTTCAGCGCATGACGGGCGATGACTGTCTTCTCGCGCAGGCCCTTTGCGCGTGCGGTTCGCACATAGTCGGCGGCCAGCACTTCGATCATGTCTGATCGCAGAAATCGCATGAGGGTTGCGGCAAGATAGGTTCCGAGCGTAATCGAGGGCAGAATCGAGCGCTTGAGGTTTTCAATGGGGTCGTCGCGGAATGGCACGTACCCAGATGCGGGGAGCCATTGCAGGCGAACGCTGAAAATGAGGATGAGCGTCAGGCCAAACCAGAAACTCGGTATCGCGAGCCCTGCGCTGACGAAACCCATCGCCGCCCGATCGATCAGGGAACCTCGTTTGATCGCTGCCAGAATCCCAAGCGGAAAGGCCAGCAGGATTGCGAAGAGGGTTGCCCCGACGACCAACTGAATCGTGGCTGGCAATTTCTGGAGGAACAGTTCCAGCGTGGGTCGCTTGTTTCGCAGTGACTCTCCGAATTCGCCCCGGGCCAGGTCGCCAATCCACATCGCGTATTGGACCGGAATCGGCCTATCCAGGCCCATCTCCTTCCGCAGCGCCTCGAGCTTCGGCTGGTTTTCTGGCCGGGCGGCTTCCCGGCCCATGCGCATTGCCGCGGGATCTCCGGGCGCCATCCGGATCAGGCCAAAGACCATGATCGAGACAATGAATATCGTGGGAATTGCCTGGGCGATGCGACTGGCCGCGAAACGGGCCATGAGCGTAATCCTTGTTCAAATGCTTATGCGATGAACGAGGGCCGAATGCCAGTCACTTGCTGGCATTCGGCCGAGCTCGTCTGACAGAGCTGGTGCGTCAGGAAATCGTGACGTTGTTCACGCTCACCCAGCTGAGTGGATTGATTCCCCAACCCGAAACTTCAGGTGCGGTGAGGGATGCCTTGGGTGCTTCCTGAATGACCAGGATCGGCAACTCTTCGACGAAGATCTCCTGCAGGCGGCCGTATTGCTCGGTCCGCTCGGCCTGATCGAGCGTCTGATTGGCGCTTTCCGCCAGCCCCGCAGCTTCCTCGTTTGTCCAGCCATCGGCGAAGTGCGGTTGCAGGCCGAGGCTGACGAAGTAATTTGGATCGGCGAAGCCGGGAAACACGTTCCAGATCACATCGTAGGTATGGTTGATGTAGTTGTCCAGCCAGACGGAAAGCTCCTGGAGCTCGATGTTCATCGTCACGCCGGCTTCGGCCAATCCCGCCTGCCAGATCGTGGCCGCTCGCTCGCCGTCTGGATAGCCCTGAATACAAAGACACGTGAACTCCAGGCCCGCGGCGCCCTGTTCCTCGAGGATTGCGGCGGCCGCTGCCGGATCATATTCGTAACCCGGGACATCGTTGAATGCCCAGTGAGTGGAACCGACGAAGGTCCACTTGGGGAGTCCGCCTCCCGAGAACACGGTCTGCTGCACGGCATTCTTGTCCAGACAATGCGCGAGCGCCTGTCGGACTGCCACGTTC
>JBGTJM010000543.1:0-5126 GCA_041745115.1 Thermomicrobiales bacterium | reverse complement strand
AGGATCCTGGAGGATCTCGACTTTGGAGAGATCAAGGTCAGCCTGAAGGCATTCGAGGTGCCTGTGATGATCGAGGCATACCGCCGATTCGCCGCCCTGCCGAATGACTACCCGTTACACCTTGGAGTTACCGAAGCGGGAACGCCGAGGGCCGGTAGTGTTCGGTCCGCAGTCGGTATCGGCACGTTGCTCGCACTCGGTATCGGAGACACCATCCGCGTGTCCCTCACAACCGATCCGGTGGAAGAGGTTTTCGTCGGATTCGAGATTCTGAAGTCACTGGAGCTCCGGCAAAAGGGTGCGACGATGATCGCGTGCCCGACCTGCGGTCGAGTCGAGGTCGATCTCTTTACGATCGCGAACGAGATCGATGACTTTCTCCTGAAGATCGACGACACCATCCGGGTTGCCGTTATGGGATGCGTTGTCAATGGACCGGGTGAGGCCAGAGATGCCGATGTGGGGCTGGCCGCAGGCAACTCGAAAGGCGTGATCTTCAGGAAAGGGAAAATTGTTCGCACCATCCCGGAGGATGAAATGGTCGAAGCGCTGAAGACGGAGATCCTGCAAGTTGTCGAAGACCGTCGGAACGGCGTCGTCGAGGAAGCCTCAGTAGAAGGTCAGTACAAACCAATGTTGACTCTGACGTCAGTATCCTGAGTCTTGGTTGAATGTGGGATACGCGAAAGGATATGAATTGGCACATTTTGTAGCACCCGAGGCAAAGCTGAACGAAAAGCATCTTGCGTTCCTGAAGGATGTAGATTCCCCGACAATTGCCAATGCTATCGAAACCGTATCTGATCGTGAGCGAGCTGAAGGGTACCTGGGGGGTGCGCCACGGTGCCTGTTTCCTGATCTTGGCGTAATGGTTGGTCAGGCTCTGACTGTCAAAGTCTCCAATCCCCGCGGACCGGTAGCACCAAGAGATGGTTTCTGGGAGATGTTCGAGGCACTGGAGCAGATGCCAGCACCATCGGTTTTGGTCATGCAGGACATCAGCGGTGAGCCCTCTCGCTGCGCGTATGCTGGAGAAGTGATGGCGACACTTGCCCAGCGTCTGGGTTGCGTAGGGATGGTCACCGATGGCGGCTATCGCGACTTGCACGAAGTTCGTGCACTTGGTCTGAATTACTATGCGTCCTACGCGGTAGTTGCGCACGGAAACTTCGCCATCCATGAAGTTGGAGAACGCGTGTTCATCGATGGCCAGTGGGTCGCAACTGGCGACATCCTGCACGGTGACGCCAACGGGATTGTGGTCGTGCCAGATGCAACGCTCGACGCGCTCCCGGAAGCTGTCGAGCAGATTCGAACAAGAGAACGAAAGGTCATGGATTTCATCAAGAGCGATCGGTTCTCGCTCGCCGATTTCAAGGCAGGGCGAGGGTACTCCTGAGCCGCAGCCGAATCGATCAGGTTCCCCTTGGCCTCAGACACCAAGCAAAAAGGACCCTAGCTCGATCGCGTTTTCTGCACTATCCAACAACCGGCAAACTTTGACAGATCGAATAGTTCGTCAACCTGATGCGCGAAGACACCTGGAGATGATTTCGCAATGCAACTCATAGCAAGAGCCGCCCGTCTGGGCATATTGTTCGCGATGGTGATCGCTTCGCTCGCTGCGGTCGCCTCAGGATCGGCGGTGGCGCAGACCGGCGGCACACCCGCACCAATTGATTGTCTGCCGGCAGCGCCCGCCGGTTCAGTAGTCGGTGCAGCGACCCCGGAGTCCCGGCCAGATCCGCCAACTGAGCTGGCAACTGTGCGCATGGGTTTTGTCCCGGTGTCCATCTTCGCTCCGGTGTTCGTTGGAAAGGAAAAGGGCTACTTCGCTGAGGAAGGCATCGACCTGGTGCTGGAGCCGTTTCCGGGGGGCTCAGATCCCGTTGTATTGACGGCCACGGGCCAGCTCGATCTGGCAATTGGCGGAGCGGGCCCGGCATTCTGGAACGCTCTTGCTCTGGATTTGCCGATAACGGTCATCGCGCCGGGTCATGCAGAAGGAAACCCTGTCGCAACGCCACTCATGATTTCTCGAGAACGGTGCGAGTCCGGGGAGATCACCAGCGTGAGCGATCTCGATGGAAAGAAGGTTTCCGTGAATGCGCGGGGAGCTACAGAGTACTGGCTTAACGCGGCATTGACGACCGGTGGGCTGACGATCGACGACATCGAGCTCCAGTCGCTGGCTTTTCCGGATGCGGTCGCAGCACTGCAGTCGGGCGCGGTTGATGCCGCGATGGTGGGCGAGCCACTAGCGACCCAGGCTGAGCAGCAAGGGATCGCGGTGCGGCTTGCGACCGATTTTCCGGTGCAGGATGTGCAACCGACATTGATTTTCGCCAACGACGACTGGATCGCCGATCATCCTGAGCTCGCTGAGGGTTTTACTACCGGATACATGCGTGCCGTGCTCGACATGACCGAGAACGGTTTCGAGAGTCCGGAGAACCTCGCCATTGTCGAGCAGTACACGGGAGTGCCGGCTGAGCTTGTTGCGGCATCGGTGAAGCCAGTCTACGCGGTGGACGGGACGGTCAATGCAGAGGGGCTGATGAAACTGCAGAGCTTTTTCCGGGAGCGAGGGCTGCTGGAGTACGAGGTCGATCTCGACCCGGAGACGTTTATCAATCCCCTGTTTATGTTCGCTGCGCTCGCTGAGCTGAACCCGAATCAGCCCTGATCGCGACGACCGGGATGATCCCCCAAGTGGTCAGAGGATAGTTCCGAGAAATGTCCGTTCTGGTTTTCGATCCAGTCAATGGCCGAGTTAACGAGGCTACGGCAGTACCGAGTGGCTGTCGAGTATCGGTGGACGGAGTGAGCAAAGTATTCGAGACGCCATCTGGGCCTGTGCTCGCCGTGGATGACATCTCGATTGACGCTCAATCTGGTGAGTTCCTCGTCATCGTGGGACCATCCGGATGTGGGAAAACCACCCTCCTTCGCATGATTGCGAATCTGGAACGACCGTCGTCTGGTGCAGTTTCGGTCGATTCTGGTTCTGCTCATGCGTCATCCGCGATGGTCTTCCAGGGTCGATCGGTTTTTCCGTGGCTAACGGTCGAGGATAACGTGGCATATGGGCTGAAAACCTCCGGATTTCCCAGGCAGGAGCGGCGATCCCGGACTGAAGATCTTTTGTCACTCGTGGGACTCTCCCAATTCGCATCGTCGTATCCGAATCAGATATCGGAAGGGATGCGGCAGCGGGTAGCCCTCGCTCGGGCGCTTGCCGTTGAGCCGCGCCTGCTGTTGATGGACGAGCCATTTGGTGCACTTGATGAACAGACGAGGTTTATCCTGCAGGACGAGGTTCTGCGAATCTGGGAAAATACCCAGAAGACCATCATCCTGGTTACTCACTCGATCGACGAGGCGTTGACGCTGGCGGACCGTGTGGTGGTGATGTCAGCTCATCCTGGCCGGGTGAAGGCGACGATTCCCATTCCATTTGCTCGCCCGAGGCTTCAGTCTGCGGTTCGTGCGGATCCGCGGTTCGCGGATCTCTTTTCTGAAATCTGGGATCTCCTCCGTGACGAGGTGCGCAACGCCCGAATCGCCGCCGGGGAAATCGTTCGATGAGCACCAGGCGGCGGCGAGCACTCGAAGTCGGACTGACCCTTTCCGCGCCGTTGCTGTTGCTTGCGGGCTGGGAGCTGCTTTCCCGATCCGGGCGAATCAACCAGGTGTTCTGGCCTGCACCGTCCAGTCTTTGGGACACCGCCGTGTCGATGGCCCGGGATGATGACCTGTTTGGCGACATTCAGGCCAGCCTGGTCCGGATCCTGGGTGGATTTCTGCTCGGGTCAATCCCTGGGGTGCTGCTGGGACTGGCAATGGGTCTATCCTGGCCAGTCCGGGTATTCATGATGCCGATCGCCACCGCGATTTACGCGATTCCGAAGATCGCTCTGTTGCCTCTGGTGATCATCGCTCTTGGTACCGGCGAAACGGCAAAGTGGACCATTGTGGCAATTTCGATCTTCTTTCTTGTCGCTTTGAACACGATGAGCGGCGTGTTAAGTCTCGATCCGATATTTCGTGACGTTGCCCGGAACTTCCAGGCATCGCGAATTCAGGTCTTCACAGGAGTCGCCTTTCCAGGCTCGCTGCCAGCGATCTTTACAGGATTGCGCCTTGCGCTTGGTTTCGCGCTGATCGTCATTGTTGGTACCGAGTTCCTTTCGCCTCAGCAAGGCATTGGTGCGTTGATCTGGGAGAGCTACAGCATCCTGGCGATCAAGAAGATGTATGTTGGCCTTATTGTTACTGCGATTCTCGGCTGGCTCCTCATTCTGTTCATTGATGTTGTCGAGCGGCTGGTGGTGCCGTGGAATCGAACTACTTAGCCATGACTGCAGCCGCGGCAGTGCCCGCAGCACCAGCTGACAAACCTGGCCGTGCCCGCATCTGGTTTCAGGCCGTTCGGTTCTTTTCGTTCACTGCGTCCGCCATTCCGATCCTAGTCGGTTCGTCTCTCGCGATCGTCGACCGCTCCTTTGATCTTGTGCTGTTACTGGCGATGCTGGTTGCATCAGTTGCCTGCCATGCGGGCGCAAACCTGGCGAACGACTATTTCGATCATCGCAAGGGAATCGACACGGATGAGTCGCTTGGTCCTTCCAAAGTGATTCAGCTTGGCTACCTCACTCCACGGGAGGTCATTCGTGGGATGTTGGTCGCATTCAGTATTGCGACAATACTGGGCTTTTACATCGTGTTTCGCACTGGCTGGCCCATTCTGGCCCTGGCGGTGCTGAGCCTGGCTGCCGCTGTGCTGTACACAGGTGGCCCCAAACCTCTTGGGTACGTTGCGCTTGGAGAGTTGACCGTCTTTGTGTTCATGGGCCCAGTGATGGTCACTGGCGCCTACTACGTTCTCACAGGAGTTGTCACTCGTTCGAGTGTGCTTGTTGCAGTGCCGATCGGACTGCTGGTGGCGGCGATTTTGCATGCCAACAACATCCGCGATATCGATCTTGACAGGGAGGCAGGCAAGCAGACACTGGCAAACCTGCTTGGCAGGCGTGCTGCGAACATCGAATACGCGGTGCTCGTGCTCGGCTCGTACATCGCAATCGTGATGGTCATCCTGTTCGATACGAGGCTTTGGCCACTGG
>JBGTJM010000542.1:0-5349 GCA_041745115.1 Thermomicrobiales bacterium | reverse complement strand
AGGGCATGGTGTCGGACGATTCCGCCGGTTCGACGAAGCTCGAGGATTCGCAGGTTATCGTCAGCGGTGGACGTGGTCTGAAGGATCCAGAAAACTTTGCGCTGGTGGAGCAGCTCGCTACCGCACTCAATGGAGTGGTTGGCGCGTCGCGCGCGGTTGTGGATGCAGGGTGGCGGGCTCATTCAGAACAGGTGGGGCAAACCGGACGCACTGTCTCTCCCAGACTGTATGTAGCAGTGGGCATTTCCGGAGCGGTTCAGCACGTTGCCGGGATGCAAAGCGCAGAAAATATCGTCGCAATCAACCGGGACCCAGATGCCCCGATTTTCAAGATCGCGTCCTTCGGGATTGTTGGTGATCTGTTCGATGTTGTGCCGGCAGTTGTTGCGGAGCTCAATGCCGGCGCTTGAGTAAGCCTTGAGGGGCAAATGGACGAAGACAAGCTCGACGCCATTGTCGTCGGCGCGGGACCGGCTGGAATAACCGCTGCAATGGACCTGGCCGGGGCCGGTCTGTCGGTGGTGGTCCTGGAGCGAGGGCAATATCCCGGTTCAAAGAACGTCTCCGGTGGCATTCTGTATCGGCACCCAACCGAAGAGTTTGCCCCCGGTTTCGAAGAGGATGCACCGCTCGAACGGCCGATCATCGAGCAGCGATATCTGGCGCTAACCGCCGATGCGATGCTGGGAGGGGTTTACCGCTCAATGCGATTCGCAGAGCAGCCGTACAACGCCTATTCCGTTCTGCGAGCGGAGTTCGATCAATGGTATGCGGCCAGGGCCGAACAGGCCGGTGCTGAGGTGTTTCCCGAGTTCACCGTCGTGGATCTGCTCTGGAAGCATGGTGCTGTCTGCGGCGTAACCACTGGTGACGCTGATGGTGAACTCATGGCAAATGTGGTGATCCTGGCAGATGGTGCGAATTCTCTTCTCGCCAAACGGGCGGGTTTGCACCGAGAGTGGCGCCCAATCGAACAAGCGCTGATCGCCAAGGAGCTGATTGCCCTCCCAGCGGAGAAGATCGACGATCGTTTCGCATTGCCCTCGGGCATGGGCGCAGCGTACGAGATCTTTGGCGAGTCGACCTGGGGACTACTTGGATATGGATTCATTTATACGAACAAGGAGTCTGTTTCGATTGGAACGGGCGCCCTTCTCGAGGATCTGATCACCTCGGGCCGAAACGTCAACGACATGCTCGATCGATTCAAACGACATCCGGCGATCGCTCCGCTGATCCAGGGCGGCGAAACCATTGAGTATTCGGGCCATCTCATTCCCGAGATTGGCTACGACCGTTTGCCACAGGTCTATGCGGACGGGGTACTGGTGGTTGGAGATGCGGCAGGACTCGTGAACCCGGTAAACCGGGAAGGCGCGAATCTGGCGATGCTTTCAGGCCGGCTGGCCGCCCAGACTGTCATAGAAGCGAACGAACTGGGCGACTTCTCGGCGAGTGCTTTATCGAGGTACAAGTCGCTCCTCGACGCGTCGATCATCGATGCGGACCTGAAAAAGATCCGCAATCTGACTCCATTTGCTCACGATCGACCCCATCTTTTCACAGACTATCCGGAGCTCATTTCGAGCGCAGCTTTCGAGTATCTGACGGTCGATGGAGTCTCGAAAGCAGACAAGCAGCAGAAGATAGCAAAGATGCTGCGAACCTTGCCCAGAAAGCGAATTTCCAGTGATCTGCTGGGCGCACTTAGAGCCATAAAATAAGCCGGATCAGTCGTTATTTGTCGAAGTCGATATCGGGTCCAGGTCAGATGCTCGGATTGCTTTGTTCAGCCCTACAGCATCGGACCTCATCAACTCCTCAAAGGCAACTATTTGCTCATCGACACGAGTGGCCAGCACGTCAAAGAGCGCGATCATCGCCGCCGTTGGGGCGTACGTGCTCCAGCCCACTTCCGCCCCAAGCATCGACAATTTGCTGTTCAATCTGATCGGGTAGTTGAGGCTGTCCTGCTCACTCTGAATCTTTGTTTGCAACAGGACTTCTTCGATGCCATCGAGGCGATCTGATACGGCTTTGGCCTCTTCGAGAATCGCATCGTTGCCAGCGGCTTTGGCCCGTTGCTTCCAGATCGAGATTTCATCGCGCGTTTTTCTGATTGCATTCACGGTTCTATTCAGCTGGTCATGCTTCGCGTGAATCCGGGAGTGAAGTGCAACCTGTGCTTCAAGATCTTCTGCAACCCTATGACCACGCTGGTCTGAACGGACCTCGAATTGCTCTGTGGCCGACCATTCGCCTGCCTTCAACGTCACTGTGTACGAGCCTGGAAGTACCCGCGGACCGGTTCGATCGGGTTGATCGCCTCCTTTAGACGAAACCTTGGTGGCTTTGGCCACGCGGAGATCCCAGACGAAGCGGTTCAAGCCAACGTTCACCGGCAGGAATGGTTCCTCGGGTTCGTCTTCCTGAGCATCGTCCGACGGAGAACTCGCCTTCAATTCGACAGGAGGCTTAGGTTCGAAGGAAACAATGTCATTTCCATCGCGATCCTGAATCGAAAGGCTTATATCAGCGCTGCTGGCTGATGGCAAGGTGTAACAGATGATTGCACCGTCGGGAGGATTCTCTCCGGCATCGAGATAGTGCTTTCGCTTGCCTCCCGCGTCATCATCGAGAAGGTCGTACGAGGGCACGACGACCGAGACGAAGTCATAGTTCTGCCCGGGAACCGGCGTATGCCCGAACGAACCGATGGATTCGAATCGTATTGCAGGTCTGGGCGCGAAAAGTCTTGGCGCCTCATAGAACGATCCCGACCTGGCAATCTGTCGAAGTAGCGAAACATCGTCGAGAATCCAGAACGATCGACCGTGCGTACCGACGACCAGATCATCTGCACGAATCTGCAGGTCATGGACTGGTACTATCGGGAAGTTCCCGCGCATGTTGTGCCATCTCAGGCCGTCATCGTATGAGACATAAAGACCTGCCTCGGTTCCACCGATCAACAGACCAGGCACTTCATGGTCCTCGCGGACAACTCGGACGAATTCGTCTTCGGGGAGGTTGGAGCTGATGCGTGTCCAGCTCTCGCCGAAATCTATGGTTTTCAGCACATACGGGCGGAAGTCATCGAGTTTGTAGCGATTAGCAGCCACATATGCTGTTCCATCCGCATGTATGGAGGGCTCGATGATCGAGATGAGGGTCCATTCAGGCAGCAAGCTTGGCGAGACGTCGGTCCAAGATTCACCGTTGTTCCGACTGACATGGATACGGCCATCGTCGCTGCCCGCCCAGAGAATTCCAGGTGTTCTGGGAGATTCGGCGAGGGCGAAAATGGTGCCATAGATCTCAGCTCCCGTGTTGTCCTTAGTGATTTCACCGCCGGACGGTCCCAAAGTGGATGGGTCGTTTCGGGTGAGGTCTGGTGAGATTTGCTGCCACGTCGATCCTTCGTCGATCGATCGGAAAACATGGTTACCTGCGCACATCAGGACGTTCGGATCGTGCGGTGAGAGATGAATTGGGTAGGTCCATTGAAATCGGTACTGGTAGTCCTCGGCACCCGATCCTGAGTTGTCTTCAGGCCACACCGAGATCACTCTGGTGTGGCCAGTGGCGTGGTCGCGACGGGTCATGATGCCCATGTATTCTCCGGCATAAATGATGTCCGGATTGTCGGGTCGCACCGCGATGTACCCAGCCTCGCCGCCGCCAATCTCGTACCACTCGGTAACGGTAATCGCGTTGTAGTTTGAACGGCTCGGCACAGACATCGACGAGTTGTCCTGTTGCGATCCATAGACGCGATACGGCACGCGGGTATCGGTCGTGACGTGATAAAACTCTGCGGTCGGCTGGGTGTACTGTGACGTCCAGGACGCGCCGCCTGTGTAGGACACCGTTGCTCCCCCGTCGTTGCCCAGGACAATGCGGGTGGGGTCTTGCGGGTCAATCCAGAGGTCGTGGTTGTCTCCGTGCGGAGCCGGCACCGTTCCGAATGTTTTCCCTCCGTCGATACTGCGGAACATCTCGACGTTGAGGACCCAGACCGTTTCTGCATCGCGGGGATCAGCGTAGATGTGAGAGTAGTACCAGGCACGCTGCCTCAGGTTCCGATCTTCGTTCAGGCGCTCCCAGGTATCTCCATGGTCGTCGGAACGATAGACCCCGCCATTTTCGTTTTCGATGATCGCCCAGATTCGGCCAGCTCTCGCCGGCGAAGCGGAAATGCCAATCTTGCCAAGCAATCCTTTTGGCATGCCCGTTTTCTCCGAAAGGTCGGTCCAGGATGTGCCGCCATCGACCGATCGAAACAACCGGCAGCCAGGTCCACCGCTGGTCAACGAATGCGGTGTCCTGCGAGCCTCCCAGAAGCTGGCAAAGATAATTCTTGGGTTGGTGGGATCAATCGAGATGTCGTTGGCGCCAGCGTTGTCGCTGACTTTCAGCACGAGATCCCAACGCTCACCGCCGTTGGTCGTGCGGTAAAGGCCACGCTCAGGATTTGGTCCGTGGGCATGGCCGAACGCGGCAACAAACACGGTCTCCGGATCGTGGGGATGAACCCGCACCTTGCCTATGCCGCGGGTCTCTTTCAACCCGAGGTGCTTCCACGTCGAACCCGCGTCAGTCGAGCGATAGACGCCGTCGCCGTGGGAGACATTTCCCCGAATGGTTGTCTCGCCCATACCCACGTAGATCACGTTGGCATCAGACGGTGCAACGGCGATTGCGCCAACTGACGCCCGCCCGAAGTACCCGTCTGAGACACTTCGCCAGTAGGCACCCCCATCAACTGATTTCCAGACACCGCCGCCGGTTGTGCCCATATAGCACGTATTTCGGTCAAAAGGATCGCCGGCCACTGCGACGCTTCGTCCGCCGCGAAAGGGACCGATGCAGCGGAAAACGAGGCCGTCGTGGAGATCTGGAGAGGGCATTCATCAGCCTTTCTGATTGACCAGTCAAAGTGTGAGTATACGGATTGCGTCAGTCGAACGCGACGCAACGTGATCTTCTCGGTTTTTGATTGTTCTATTCGTTTGCTGGTAGTTGGATCGTGGCAAGGCAATTTGGCCAAACCCGCCAGAGTGACAGGCCCTCATCAAAAAAGGCGGGTCTTTTACCCTGCAGGCTTGCAGCGAAATTGCAGTCCGAGGTCTGTGCGGTGCACGAACAATTATGGCCCGGTCCGACGCACGTGGTTCGAGGGCTGTCGGATGACTAGCCGCCGATCGGCTGGTAGTCCATATCGAAACCGAAGTGGCGGGGACCCCAAACGGCCAGCGCCTCCGGCGTTCGCATGATCTCCGGGACCCGGACTGCCACCACGGTTACGCGCTGACCGTAGCGAAGCTCCTCTGTGGTGATGGGCTCTGC
>JBGTJM010000541.1:0-9035 GCA_041745115.1 Thermomicrobiales bacterium | reverse complement strand
CACCGACAGCAACGGTGGCACCTTTGCCGTCTGGCTCATGGTCGCCGGCATCAGGATATGACTCTCGATCTGTTGCAGAATGATGTAGAAAATTGCCACCTGCACTGCCTGAGCGGGCGATTCAGCAAGCGCCACCCCAAGGGCGGGTATCGCCGCCACGATCGGCCCGATTACCGGGAAGACTTCGCCGATCCCGGCAATGATCGCCAGCACAATCGCATATTCGACACCGATGATCACCAGCCCGACATACGTGATCGCGCCAACCGCCAGCGCCACGATCGCCTGTCCGCGAACATACCCTCCGACCGACGATTGCAGTTTCCCCATCACATCATCGACTTTTGGCAACGATTCGTCCGGAAACAGACTGCGGAAGAACCGGCCGAGTGCCGGAGAGGTCACCAGCCAGTATCCCGACAGCACCAGCACCAGCACCACGTGAACGACAGATGAGACCACCGTCACTGGCACCGAGAGCAGGAATCCGCCGATCTGGTCCACATTCTGCTGCGCTGCTTCGACCAGCGCGCCGTCCTCGGTTGGATCCCATCGCTGGGCGAACTCCGGGATCTCCTCCGCAAGACGCGGTACTACCTCCGAGACATCATCGACCTGCCGCGAAAGTCGGGGCCAGATGAACCAGCCAAGCGCGGCAAGCAGTCCGACAAATGCCGCGTACACCAAACCAATAGAGAGGGTCCGAGGGATACGCTGCTCCAGCCGTGCTACCAGGGGAGAAAGCGCTTCGCCAATGGCAATCGCCGCAAACACGAGCATCAGCGGCTTTGCCAGGAACCACACGGTTGCCAGCGCGCCGAAAGCCAGCGTGATCGCCGTGGCGCCCAGGAACGCATTGCTCCACCAGACCAGCGTCGTCGAGTCGCGAGGTTGCCGGGGAGGTCTGATCACCGGTGGGGTTGGAGCTGGAGTTGTAACCGGCTGTGTGTTCTCAGGTTGTGGGAGTTCGATCTCGGGTTCAGACATTTTGATTCCAGCCTACCGTATCAGGTTCAGTTGGCGAACGACGAGTGTCTCCATGGCTGCATCGGGTCGATCCAGTTTGGTGATCGCCCTGAACCACCAAATTGAAGACTCGTCTCGTCGCTGCACTGCTTTCCAGCAGGAAAAAAGCACACTGAACGAGATATACGTCAGTATGATCGTTCGAATACGAAGTTCCTGGCAACAGAATCCGGCGGCCAGTCTTTGGCTAGATGCAAAATGTGTGCCACCATGGCCACCTCGTGCGATTCCGCACCACAGATGATGGAGTCGTTCGGCCAGGTGCAGCATTGACGCCGGACCATCGATGCGACAGAGTTCACTTGTGGGATCGATCGGACGTGATCTCGCGGAAAGGACATCTCGCCACCATGCTGCTCAATCGACGTGAACTTCTGATGGGATCGGCCGCTACGGTCGCGCTCGGGGTGCAGGTTGCTACCGTGCCCGATCCCGCCAGTGCCCAGACGCCAGAAGCGCAGTCCGAAGGCACCTTGCTTGACATGACGTTTCGACGCGATTGGCAGCCGGACGGCAAGGCACAGGGCGCGTATTACCGCATCATCCTCGATCCGGGCCAGTCTCTGACGTATCTGCCCGGCCCATACTGTGGCTGCAGCGGCGAGACGATAAAGGAAGGAACTGCGGCGGAAGTCGTCATGTCCGGCGAATACACCATCTCGCTCGACCGCCCGTTCATTGTTCGCCGCGCGGCTGGGATCGACGAGGAGGTTGATCCCGAAACGGAAGTCACGCTCACCCAGGGAGACGCTGCCATCTACCCGGACGCCCTCGCGTTTGGCGATCTTCGCAACGATGGTACAGAACCCATCACGATCTTCGGCGCTTCGATCACCAGTCTCGACCGCGAAGAGGGCACCTTCACACCAGAACTGCCTGAAGAAATGAGTACCCGCCTCAGCGTCGCCATCTACGATGCCTGGAAAACGCTGGGCGACGGCGATATCGAAGCGGTTATCGGCCGCCGTGTCCTCGAACCTGGATCGTCATCAGACCCGTATCCGATCGATGGTCTCGAATCGATCCATGTCCAGGCAGGTGAGCTTGAGTCGTCTACGATTCCGCCCGGCGAAACGCGCCCGGTCGCCGGCCCGCGCTTCATCGCGACAGGCGGCACCGTCGCGTTCCGCCAATACACTCACGGCACGCAGCGTTTGCTGGAGAACCCGTTTGAGAATCCAGCGACGCTGATAACCCTCAGCTTCCGCAGCGGACGTTAGCTGAGACGACGAATGCGCCATAATTGCGCCACAGTGCGAACGGAATTACTCCTTTTGGACCACGGCTGTGGAAGGCAGCGGCGATACACTATGAGGGAAGCCTCCTTATCGTGAGGTGGTTGACATAGCTGGACCAGATTTGCGGCGCAGCAGCATCGGTTGATCTGCAACATGTTCACGAAAGGAGTCACAATGGCATACGGTCCGATTGAATTCGTGGTGATCAAGTTCCCGGGCAACCAGTTTTCCGGTGAGATCATTCCAGCCATGAAGGAACTTGTCGAAGGTGGTGTGGTGCGGATCATCGATCTGCTCTTCGTCATAAAGGACGAAGAGGGAACGATCGGTGTTCTCGAAATGGATAGCCTGGGAGACGCCGTGGTGGCTTTGCTGGAGCCGATCGCCCAGACCGAAGACGAGCTGCTATCCCAATCGGATGGGCAATTCGTCGGAGGTTTGCTGGAACCCAACTCGTCTGCTGCGATGCTGCTCTTCGAAAATACCTGGGCAACGGGCTTCGTTCAGGCCGTTCAGAACGCCAATGGGGAACTCGTCCTGAACGAGCGTATTCCTCGAGCGGTGGTGGACGAGGTTATCGCCGAAGCGCTGGCTCAGATTTCCTGATCCTGCGTTTCTTGACTCTTAAGCAAACAAGACAAAGACAAGGAGTGATAACGATATGATGCGACGAAGAGGCGGACGAGGCATTGTTGGCACGATGGCCACGACGGCGGTAGTTGCCGGAACAGCTGGAGCGGTTTCCCACCGCCAGCAGCAAAAGTATCAGGGGCAAGCTGCTGAACAGCAGGCCCAAGTGTATGAGCAGCAGGCCGCGCAGCAGAGCGCTCAGGAGATCGCCGAGCTTCAGGCTCAAATGCAGGCAATGCAGGCTCAGCAAGCCGTAGCAGCAACGCCAGCGACCGCTGGCGGTGGAGACCTGATGACACAGCTTCAGCAGCTGACCCAGATGAAAGAATCAGGCCTGCTCGATGACGCTCAGTTCGAGGCCGCGAAAGCGAAGCTCCTGGGCGTTTAGGTTCGAGTGCTACACGCCCCCGGCAGTTCGTCCGGGGGCGCAGGCTCTTCACCGCAGGACTCTTGACCAAGCTATCTGGAGTCCTGCGCTTGCTCGCTCTGCGATTGATGTCGAGCAGGCGCTTCGTTGTGCGACAATCACAATCGATGCACTCGGTACTCGGCGATTGAGAGGGCCCGTCGCCATTTCTCCCTTTGCACGTAGCCGGCAATCAGCGGGCCGAGCCATCCAGCCCGGATGAGCGCGGCGATCGACACACCCATTGCGGAAATTCAGCGCCGCACCGTGCGCGTGCTTTCCGCTGCCCAGATTTTCGGTGGTGTTGGTGCTGCTGCCGGCGCGGCAGTCGGCGCACTTCTCGCCGCCGAGCTTGCCACCGAGTCTCTGAGTGGTCTCGCCGCGACAGCCTCCGTTGTCGGCACCGCGTTCATTGCGATCCCAATCTCGCGAGTCATGGATGCGCGGGGCCGACGCCCGGGCCTGTTGCTCGCCTATGCCATCGGCATTCTCGGCGCGATTCTGATCGTGCTTGGCGCCATCATTGGATTCTTTCCGCTCGCACTGCTCGGTCTCTTCGCTACGGGCGGTGGATACACTGCTGGCCTGCAATCGCGCTACGCAGCAGCCGACCTCGCGTCGCCAGACCGACGCGGCCGCGACTTGTCCACGGTCGTCTGGGCCACGACGATCGGCTCGGTCCTTGGACCCAACCTGGCCGCACCGATGGGCCGGTTCGCCGAGAGTATCGGGATTCCGAATCTTGCTGGCCCGTATCTGCTGACCATGGGGGTCTTTGTGCTGGCGGCGGCAACAGTCGGACTGTTCCTGAAGCCAGATCCGCTCATCACTGCCCGCGTCGCTTACGCAAAAGAGCAAGGGACCGATCCCGCGATCAGAGCCCGCCGCAAATCGGTTCGCGAAGTCATCAGTCAGATTGGAGCAATTCCCAGTGCCAAACTCGGGCTGATTTCGATGGGAGTGGGCCAGGCCGTAATGGTCGCGGTGATGTCGATGACCCCCGTCCATCTCAAACATGGCGATGCCGACCTCCGCATCATCGGCTTCGTGATCAGCGGACACATCACCGGAATGTATGTGCTCTCTCCGGTCGTAGGGATGCTCTCGGATCGAGTTGGCCGCAAGCCGGTAATCGTCGCTGGCGGCTTCATCCTGCTTGCGTCGTTCGTGATTTCAGGACTGGCCAGCAGCTACGAATCGGTCCAGCTGGCGATCGGTTTGTTCCTGCTTGGCGTTGGCTGGTCGTGCACCCTTATTGCCGGATCGACACTCCTGACCGAATCAGTTCCCATCGACGAACGGCCAAACGTACAGGGCACCGCCGATCTCATCATGGGCATGAGCGGCGCAACCGCCGGATTGCTATCCGGGTTGATCGTTGGTCTCGGCTCCTATGGGTTGCTCAATGCAATCGCCACGGTGCTCGTTGTCCCATTGATCGCGCTGGCACTGCGCTCGACCCGCCAGCTGGTGCCCGCGACGCCGTGATCGGACCTCATCTCGAAACGTGTCAGTCGATGAGCTCGGTATATTGCTGAAGCAACGTTGTGGGATAGTCGGTACAGATGTAATCGGGGGCAAGCTCGAGCGAAGTTACAAGCTCGTCTCGCGTGTTCGTGGTCCAGCACATCACCTGCAGTCCGCGCTTCTTCGCTTCGGCAACGATGCCACGATCCGCCATCACGTGATACACGTGGGCCTGCGCGCATTCGAGTTCGATCGCACGATCCAGAAAATACCAGGCGTCCCATGTCCCGGTAAACGCCCGCCGAATCTCTGGACATACCCGCTTTGCGATGTCCAGCGCTGTCGGATCGAATGACGACAGCGTCACCTGGCTGGTCATCCCTCGGTTCACGATTTCTGCTGCCGCCATTGGGACGATGCGTTCGAGCCTTGCCGCAGTGTCCGCTTTGATTTCCATCATCAGCTCCGGCAAGTCCCGCATCGCATCGAGAGACTCCCCGAGTGTTGGCACCTGACATCGCTCGGGCCAGTCCGGAAAAATCGCCGAGGCATCCAGCGCCTGAATTTGCTGCAAGGTCATCTCAGCCACCCGGCCAGACCCATCGGTGGTGCGGTCGACAGTATCGTCGTGGATCACCACAAGTTCTCCGTCGGCCGTCAGGCAGACGTCGAACTCGATCGCCGGTAACCCGATGCCCATGGCATAGCGAAAGCCTGGCAACGTGTTTTCCGGTGCTTCATGCCGCGATCCTCGATGTCCCACGAATAGCACGTCGCCTTCCATTCAGAGCTCCATTCGTTTTCGTTGCCCTATCTGGTTCGAAACCATTCTTGGAAACTACACGATTCACGTCAACCGTTCCATACACGGTCTGGACATGTTCGTTGGAAGAACGAGCGAGCGGAATATGGTTTTGTTAATTCTCCCAGCGAGTGGCAGCAAATCGCTGAGCTCAGTCAGCTTCCGGCACCGATTGATGGCGACAAGGTCCGGACCCCGGAAGATCATTTCTACGATCAGATTACGGTGTGCGTTACCGCTGTTGGCGGACCTGCCCGATGTCCGATCACCGGCCCCTCTGAATCGAGATCGATATCGACTACGCCGATCACTACCTCGGCACGTTCGCCTCCCCGCAATGACTCTAAACTCCCGGTCGCAGCAGGATTGCGAAACGTCGTGGGATCAGGCTTGATCTCGATTGAGGAACGTGCTTGCTGCCGACGTTTCGGCATCGGTCGGTTTCCGTCGCACACCGAAAACTGCCACGAACAGGAAATCCTTGCCAGTTGCCGTAGGCGAGAAGAACGCGGCTACATCATCGTCCGGACTTGTCGAACCAACCGCTCCCAGACCGAGCGCATGCGCCGCCAGCTGCAACCGTCCACCCGCCAGAGCTGCCTCGAACTGCGCCAGCCGGTAGCCCCGATCGCCATACTGCTGCAATGCCGCGTCGAGATCGGCCAGCCAGAATGCCGCCACGTGCGCGTCTCCCGCGTACGACTGTCCGCACGCCAGCCGCACAGCATCAGCATCGAACCTGCCAGCCTGCAATAGCTCGATACCGCGCAGGTCGGGGCGATACAAATACGATCCAGATTCAAGACCGTCCACCCTGTTCACGATCAGATAGAGATCCGAAAGACCCGGGCTCCGCGAATCGAGTGCGTCGATCCTGGCAGGCGCCATCGCCGTCTCGATCACCGCCGAGAACTGATCGAACGCCATTGGCACGTCAGTCGCGTAGTGCCGGTTCGATCGCCGCCGCAGGATGACCTGCTCGACGTTCTCGTCCGGTGAAGAGACCGGCGACAGGGAGATCACACGACCTTCGACAGGATCGAGCGTCCGTTCCAGTGGCGTCGACTGCCACGCGGATACCTCTTCGCCAGTCGGAAACGATGAGGCACGGTGCGCGACCTGTATGGCCGGGAAGTCGATGGTGCGCGGCGACGATGGCGCAACCCGATGATCGACGGCAGGCAGTACCTCGGCTAGTTGAGCGTCTGCTACGCCACCTTGTCCAATCGCAAAGACGCCGAGAGCGGCTTCCTGCTCCCCATCGATCCGGATCAGGGCGTTGATCTGCTCGTCGACAAAACCCATCAGCACCGTAGCCGCCAGATGCTCGCTTGCACAAAGCGCCAGCAGGTTGGTGGCGTGGGTGCCAAGGTCCCAGAATGCGTGACGCCACGACCGTTCCTGATATCGCCAGGCGTTTCGCCAGAACTCACTGGAACAGATCAAGAAGACTTGTGCGTCTGCTGCTGATTGATGCTCCCCGCACGCTTCCACAACCTGTTGCCGCAAATCCCCCGCGCGGATCTGCTGCAGCCCGTGCGATTGAGGATCGTAGTGGTACACCCCGGCGTCGAGATCATCCATGGCCCCCACGACTGCATAGAACTCCAGGTGATACCGCGCGCCGGTGCATCCCGATGCCCGGAAGTGCATCGACTTGCCCCACGGCGAAACCCATTCCTTAAGCAACCCCGCTGTCCGGAACAGCAACCTGCCCAGCAGATCGAGATCGACCTCCCGAGCTGCCTCCCCAGTCTCGCCCGACGCTGCGATCGCCTCCAGCGCCGCCACGTCGGTCACCAGTGGCGTAGCAGGCAGCGGGACCGACTCGAGATCGAGATAGATCTTGAACGGCGATGGCTCCAGCTCCGGGCTTTGCTCTCCCAGCGCCGGACCTTCCTCGGCACCGGCACCCATCCGGATGTCACTGGCACCTGCGCCGGTGTCGACTACTAGATATTTCGTCCGGTCGTGAAATGCGCGAGCCGCCGCGCCAGCCGAAGTCTCCATACAAGGAGCCTACCGCAAACCGCCAAACTCCGCATAGCATCGGTTAGAGAACCGATCGCTGTGCACCAGAGCAAAGTGCTGGGGTCTGCGGCCTCAATGGCGAACGAACTGGCACGACCCGATTCCAGGCCAGATTGCAACGGGTGGCTGGTCTCCCAGCCACCCGCGCTCAAATCGCTGAAAGAGAAAGTTGGCTTATGCCTCGTTGACGGTCACCGTGCCTGCCATCCGGCTGCCATCCGGGCCGCCATGGAGGATGCAGTACACGACGTACTGACCCGGCGTGTCGAAGAGGACCTCCCACTCCATCGGCAATCCGAGCGCCGGAATACCCATGAAGCCGGAGTTCACGAATCCGGTGCCGCTCCAGGTGTTGCCGCCCTGCGGCAGGAAGGTCTCCATGCTCTGCACCAGTTTCGGCGATCCGTCGGCAAACGTTTCTTCGATGAGGTCTGCCGGCGGTTCCTCCCCATCGCCCACGAACGTAGCGGTGTGAGGCTCCCCCTCCGACTGGATGATGTATTTGATCGAGTCGCCGACGGTGATCTCGATGTCATCCGGCAGGAATCGCTGCACCCGCACTGAGGTCGGTCCACCGGCTCCAGCCGCTACTTCCCACAGCGTGCCGCCGTCAGCTTTCTCGGACTGTGCTGGCGTGTTGTACATCTCGATCTGCGCCAGCCCATCTGCCTGCAATGCCGCCATGGCCTCAGACGCAATCTGATCGTAGGCCGCCTGGTCAGCCGGCAACTCCGAGCCAGCCTCCTGCACAACAACCCGCCCCTGCATATTGAAGGCATGCGGAATGCAGACATAGTCGTACGTCCCGGGCGTCGGGAACGTGAAGATCCAGGGCACGCTCGGATCCCCAAAAACATCGACACCGGTGCTCACCAGCTCGCTGCCGTCGACGACGGTTCCGCCGGCGCCGGTCAACATGATCGGGTTGAAGATCAGCTTTGGCATCGCCGCCGAATCGGGCGTTGCTGGCGCTTCGACTTCGGGATCGGGAATGAAAATCGGCGGCGCCTCTTCCACCGAGGCAAATGTCACCGTGTGGAACATCGGCATCTCATAGGCGAACCAGATCGAATCGCCCGCGTTGATCGTGATCTCGCCGGGGAAGAACGTGTGATACTCGATCGCGTTCTCCATATCCATGCCGCCGACGACCACCCGCCAGAGATTGGTGCCATCGTCCTGCGGACCCACGATGGGTTCTGCCATCGGCGTCCCATCCTGAAGCGCAGGTGCCAGGCGGTTCTGCAGAGCAGACGATCCTGCCGCGGATATCGATTGAATCCCGACCACCGCTGCGATCCCTGCCAGTCCCGCTCCGGTGGAAGCCCGAAGCGCTGTGCGTCGAGAAACACTCGCATCGTCCATGATGTCGCGAATTGCCTGAACCCTGTTCTCAAATTGTTCGGTCATGTTGATCCCCTTCATTTGCTGTTTC
>JBGTJM010000540.1:0-4775 GCA_041745115.1 Thermomicrobiales bacterium | reverse complement strand
GCCAGCGCCGCCTCCGTCACTGGTCGGTGTTGAGGAGTTGGCAGACAGATGTCGATCGCATCGATCGACTCGTCCCGCAGGATTCGGTCGAGCTCGCCGGTCCACGTCGTTCCAAGCTCCTCGGCGAGCGGCCCGGCCCGCTTCTCACTGTGCGCATAAAGCATGGCGATTTCCACGCCGGGCACCTGGGCAAACGCTCGGCCGTGCGTCGATCCCATAAACCCGGCTCCAAGAATTGCTACTCTCATCGCTCTCTCCAGCTCTCTTGTCCCTTTGAGGAGTCATTCGATTCACCAGGACAGGCCCGCACACTGCCCACTTCCTGTGCATGCCCGGAAAGGGCTTGCGCGGACAGTCGCTCCATACGCCCCCGCCGCACCCCCCAATAATCGATCGAGTTCCGCTCGATGCACGCTCTATTGCGACCGAAGTCCGCTACTCCCCAAGAAACGGCCGAAGATAGCCAGCAGCCGAAGCAACGGCGGCATGAACGTCCTCGAGCGGTGGCCACGGCTCGCCCTCGAACTCGATCTCAACAGAGACCGGGCCATTGAATCCAGCCTCAGCCAGCGTCGCAAAGATTGGCTCGAACTGAACTTCGCCAGAACCAGCAGCCGGAAAGTTCCAGACGCCAAAACCGCCGATGTTGTCCTTCGCATGCATGTGCTTCACATACGGCGCCGCAGCCTTGATATCTTCGACTGGATCAGTGTTGCCATAGAAGATCACGTTGCCCGGATCGTAATTGATGCCGATATTCGGTTTGTCGATCAATCGGATCAAGTCGGCCGAAATCGCACCGTTGGCCACCAGTCCGCCGTGCGTCTCAAGACAGATCACGATATCCATCGCTGCAGCTTCATCACAAAGTGGTCGAATCCGCGGCAGGAACATATCCCGTTGCTCGTCAACCGATCCGTGAGAAGACGCATCATGGCCACCAGTACTGGTCGTCACAAAGTGAATTCCGAGCTTGTGAGCAATCGAAAGTGCCTTTCGAAACTCATCGACCCCGGAATCACTCGCAAGATCAGAGTGCCCCGCAAAACTCACTGCCGTTTGACCATACTGCGCCAGCAAATCCTTGACATGGGCCAGCTCTTCGTCGGTCGCGTCGCGCCGAACGTGCTCTGTCCAGCCCGGCACCGATGTCAGTTCGACGCTCGTGTAGCCAGCCTTTTGAGCCCCCGCCAAAGAGTCTTCGAGAGAATAGGTGTGGTAAGTATTCGTACACAGTGCCAATCGGTCGGTCATCAATTTACCTCCAGCTAATCGTCAAGCCAGCCCTGCGCCGCACAGAACTACTTCCCACCAAACCACGTTCGGCCTGGCACAAACTTCATGTACTCGACATACAGCCCATCCTCCAACGTGAAGGCAACGCGCGCAAACGGTGGATCGTCCACATCGAATGGTTCGAGAATGATCTCTTTCCCCGTCAGATGACTCTCGATCTCATCGACCTCATAGGCAATATGTGGTGAATTCTGAAAGTCCTCAGGCACGTCGCTCTCTGGGGCGTATCGAAGTAGTTCGACGCGATAGGGATGGTCATTCGGGTTAGTCACCCAGCATTTGCTCGGAGCGACGTAATCCTCTCCAGGCTGCTCCTCCAGCGTCGTGAGTCCCACGTGGTGGAATTTCTTCATGCGATGAGCTCCTTTCATTCATGAGAGGTCAGCGACAAACGCAGTTCGGGCGGCCACCCATGGCTAGGCTGACCGCCCGTAACCTGCTAGTTAAGGATGCTGAAGTCGATGAACTCCGTGACCAAAGTCACCTGCTTCGAGTCCATCCAACTAGGCAGCTTAGGCTACGCTCCTGCGCCCTCTGGCTCAGGTACCGACGAGAACAGCTCGTCAAGCTCGAAGTCGGCCGCAGTCTGCTGCACCATTGCGTAGTCGAAATCGTTCGCTCCATCAACGAAAGCGTTGCTTATTACTTCCTCAGTGGGGAACTCCTTCGTCAGCTGATCGATTGAGCGAACTGTTTCGAACCAGAGATCCCACGACTCCGGGCTGTGGTAGCCCCACTGGCCGCCATTGCGGTTCGGCCAGTCACCGCGGAACACGTTCGCCAGCTCCCACATCGAAGCCACGGCGTCGCCGACCTTGTCTTCAGGAAACGACGTCTGCAGCCCCGCCCTGATTGCGTCAGCGTTATAAGTGATCTGCGCTGCAGCACGCGGGTTTTGGTGGCCAAATTCCAGCCCCATCGCCCAGCCGCGTAGGTAATTGATATACGTTTGATGGGTCGACTCGTCCTCGAGATCGGAGGAGCGAATGACAAAGGAGTTCGCCGGCAAGTCGGAATGCTCGATTCCCAGCCAGTAGTCGAACTCCAACCCTTCAGCATTCCACTGCGCACGCAGGCCTTCCCACGAAAGTGCTGCGTCTCCCTGTCCCTGCTGCAGAGAAGCGCCCCACGCAGTCACACCAGCCACCGCGTATTCCACAGTCGTGTGATCTGCTCCTCCGGCAACCAGCATCGGGTCAGTAATGGACTGCCAGGAAGCATCCCCGAGAATGATGGTCTTGCCTTCGAGCTCTGTCAGATCGGAAACCAGCTCACCCCTCCGGAACGCGAAATTGAACACGTCATACGCGCCCATCTGGAAGACAGAAACAATCGGAACGTCTGCCTCGAGATTCAGGGTGAACACTCCCGGAGATGGGTATGCCATGTCGGCCTGACCCTCTGAGACCAATCGCTCAGATCCGGACGCCGGACCGCCTTCGATGGTGGTGTCAACCCCTTCGAACCATCCGAAATGCTGGGCCACCCAGTAGGCATAGTCGTCAAACACTTCTAGACGACCGCGAGGCGATACCCATGTGACCGAGCCATTCTCCTGGGCCAGAACATGTGACGAGTTCAGCAAATGCAACGCCGGCGCCGAAAGACCAAGCGCGGCAGCGCTCTGCATGAATTGCCGCCGGCCTATCCGGCTGGATGTCAAATCGGTAATCAGATCGTCGAGTCGGCTCATATTGGTGATCCTCCTTGGGCACATCGTTGCCCCAAGTCATTTCATGCTCGCGAATCCTCGCGAGCACCTGTCCGCACCGGAAACCGAGTATTCGCTGGCACCTCCAGCCGGGAACCGCTCACAGGCTCTCGGTTGAAGGTGTCTACGCTTAGATACCGTGAAGTTCAACCTCCTGTCAATAGGGCCTGGAAAACGTTATGCCTGCCAGCTTGCCCACTTCTTGCCGATCCAGAAAAAGATGACGTAAATCGTGACGCCGATGAGCGCGATCAGAAGAATGATGGCCCAGAAGTGCGCCATGCGAATCAGCGACGCATAGACCTGAAGCTGGTTGCCCAGTCCATTCTTGCCCCCAACCATTTCGGAACCAACTGCCGTCAGCAGGCCAAAGATGCTGCCAACCATCAATCCCACGATGACCATTGGCAGGGCCAGAGGCACTCGAATCTTCGTGAATATCTGAAAGGTACTCGCCCCATACGACCTGGCCAGAGCAATCTTCGCCAGATCCGTACGACGGAACCCGGTCACCGAGTTGATCATTACCATGGGGTAAACCGCCAGGGTAACCGCGATATACCGGGGGGTGCTGCCGAACCCGAAGTTCAGCATCAGCAACGGCACCAACGCAATCATCGGCGTTGTGACCAGCAGTAGCACATAGGGCGTCACGATTTTCTCGACGTACGGAAACTGGGTGATGACCGCTGCCATCACGATCCCAATCGATGCCCCAATAGAGAATCCGACCAGGAGCTCACGAAGCGTCACGACAAAATGTGGCCAGAATGTGTCGAAATCGTTCCACATGGCGGAGGCGATATCACTGGGCCGTGGAAAGACATACGGTGCGACATCGAAATACCGAACCGCAAACTCCAGGCTGCCGATCAGAATCACCGCGAAGAGAACGAGCCCCAGAACCTCAGCACCACTTCGGGCCACATTCGCGCCAGTCAGTGCCGACCAGTTGGTCAACCCGGCGCCTTCTTCTCCACCGGCCTCTGCTCCAAACGTAGGAATCGTCTCTCTAAGCTCACTCGCCATCCGGCGTACTCCTCCTCAAAAGGTGCATGAAAGCAATCTGTTCGGCCCGCTACGAACGGGGGGTGTAGACACCGGTCATGATCGTGTCTTTGATCTCCAGCACCTTCTCGATAAACGGCGGAGAAAACGTCTCGTCGATCGTCCGTGGTCGAGGCAAGTCGATATCAAAAATGTGGGCCAGCTGACCAGGTCGCGGAGTCAGCACAACGACCCGGTCCGCCAGAAAGATTGCCTCCGTCACATTATGAGTTACGAAGATAATCGTCTTTCCGGTTTCCATCCAGAGCTTCTGAATCAGCAAATTCATCTCGTCTCGGGTGAATGCGTCCAGGGCCCCGAACGGCTCGTCCATCAGGATGACTTCTGGATCGAACGACAGGCACCGCACGATGCTGGCCCGCTGCTGCATACCTCCAGATAGCTCTCGCGGGAACTTCGTCTCGAACCCGGCCAGTCCAACTTCTTGGATCAACTCGTTGATTCGCTGCTCATATGGACCCATCTTGAGCTTTTTGATCTCAAATGGGAAGTTGATGTTCTGGCGCAAGTTCCGCCATGGCAGCAAATTGGCATCCTGAAAAATCATGCCAATCTCAGGTCTCGGCCCGGTCACCGCCGAACCATTGAGCACAACCTGGCCACTCGTCAGATCATGCAGGCCCGACATCGCCCATAGCAAGGTGCTCTTTCCGCAGCCAGATGGGCCGACGATAGCAACGAATTCGCCCTTGTCAATTGT
>JBGTJM010000539.1:0-8543 GCA_041745115.1 Thermomicrobiales bacterium | reverse complement strand
CGAATTGCAGCCAGCGGATGCCTTCCGACCATCAGCAGGCTGTGGAACGCTTCTTCCAGCGCGTACGTCAGGCTTCGGTTCTGAATCCAGCGCGAATTGACAAAGAAGAGGATCCCCTGCCGCGTCGATTTGTTGACTGCTGGAGCACAAATCCAGCCCGAGAGATCGACGCCCTCCACTCTGGCGGCACCCTCGGGTTCGGCGAGTGCAAGAAATGCGTTGCCAGCGTCTGATCCATGAACAGCTACCACTGCATCCAGATCACGTCCACTTCCTGACGTCGCAACGACCTTTCGTCCATCGATTGTCAAATTAAACGCGACGCCGGGTCTGCCCAATGCGTAGGCCTCGACTACCCTGGAAATAGCCGCGGACTCCGTCGATGGGCGGCGCAGAAACTTTCGCCTGGCAGGCACGTTGCCGAAGAGATCTCGAACCGAAACTGTTGTCCCATACGATCCCGCGGATGTGGAAACGCCTGGCCTCGATCCGAATTCGACGGTTGCCTCGGTTCCAACAGCCGCACCTGGTTCCAGAGTTCGCAGCATGAGTCTGGATACCGCAGCGATACTTGGTAGTGCTTCACCCCGAAACCCGAGTGTGGTCAGATGATCGAGGTCCTCGAACATCGAGAGCTTGGAAGTCGCGTGTCGGGACAACGCCAGCATGATCTGATCTGGAGCAATTCCACCCCCATTGTCACTCACTTCAATTCGCTGCAGCCCACCACCTTCCACTGTCACCTGGATGCGGGTTGCTCCGGCGTCGAGAGCATTCTCGATCAACTCTTTGGCAACGGACGATGGCCGCTCGACAACTTCGCCGGCCGAAATCTTGCCTATTGTGTGACTATCGAGTTGTCGAATCACTTCCGTCACTGCCGGGCTATGACACACGCGCTGGGACATCGACTGATCGCTGCGGATCGGCAGCCAAATCGCGTCGAGACCAGTCTACTCCCCGGCGTGACGCGGAAACACTCCGACTACCGCCATCAAAATACCGTAATAGCAGATCAGCAGACTTCGTGATTCCCACTCGCCTGCTGTTGAGGATCAGGTCCGGGCTTGAACCACGCTCGAGCCAGATTTCTGGATCATTCGCTACGTTTCGGCCGTTGAGACCCAGTTCGAGACCCAGCGCCTTGCAGGCATTTCCAGGACCCGAAGCGAGTTTCATACGCTCCACATTCGGCCGCCTCGCCATCATGGCGGACATTCCTTCGAGTGGTTCGACTGCGCGTATCAACACTGCGCCGGGGACACCAACGGCACCGCAGACGATATTAAACATCGCGTGAATGCCATACGCTCGATACATATAGATCGTGCCGGCATCCTGCAGCATTGTTTGTCTCCCGGCGCGGGACCACGATGCGTGAGAAGCCAGGTCCGTTTCATCCAGGTAGGCCTCCGTCTCCACGATTCTGCCGGAAAAGAGCTCACCTTCCTGAATGACACACAGGCTCGATCCAAGCAGGCCAACTGCGACATCTGGAACGGGTTGATAAAAGTACTCGCGCCCCAAACGATCTGCCATGTCACACAGAAAAAGTTGCCAGCCGTTCGGAGATGACAGCGATCTTTTCTTCAGCCGCACTGAGTCTTTCCCGCTGAACATCGACGACGTGGCGGGGTGCCTTGTCGACGAATCCTGGATTGCTGAGCTGTGCCGTCGCTCTGGCCCTTTCGAGTTCAGCAGCCTCCAGGTCCTTTTGCAGGCGATCTCGCTCTTCAGCCAAATCCACGAGACCCACAAGAGGCAGGACGGCCACGGCATCATCTGTCACCACGACGACATCGCTTTCGCCTGGTTGAGCCGCTAAGTTGCTGATCATCAACTGTTCGGAATCTACCCTGGCCAGAGCTGAGATTTCGGAGGCGACTGCCGTGAAATCGCCATGGAACTCACCGGCATGTATCGTGGCCGGTATCCAGCGTGCCGCTTCTACGCCAACTTCGGCCCGGGCGTTGCGAATGCGAACGATCAACTCGCTAACCCGCAACCATCGCTGCTCGGCATCGGAGTCGGTTCGCTGAGCGACGGGCCAGGTACTGATCATGACGCTCTTACCCTGATGCGGCAGCGCCTGCCAAATCGCCTCGGTCGCGAACGGCAGAAACGGATGCAATAGCCGCATGACCCGTTCAAGAACGTAGGCCAACACTTGTGCCACCACTTGCCGCTCGGTTTCAGTTCCGCGCAGCCTGACCTTGGCCGCTTCGATATACCAGTCACAGAGTTCTGTCCAGACGAACTCTCTCAGCTGTCGCCCGGCTTCTCCGTACAGGTGCGAATCGAGCAGTCGGTTGGTGTCCACGGTCACAGCTTCGATGCGGCTCAGTATCCAGCGATCAACCAGACTCGCTGGCTCCTCTGGTCTAGCTGGACCGTCCTCCGCCATAGCAATCTCGCACTCGTTGATCGCCCGCAAGCCAAAGCGAGTGGCGTTCCAGAGCTTGTTGATGAAATTTCGGCTCGATTCAACCAGCGTCATGCTGAGTCGCATATCGAGGCCCGGCGAGCCCTGGGTAACCAGCGCAAACCGAAGGGCATCAGAACCGAAAGTGGCGGTGATCTCTGTCGGATCGAGCACGTTGCCCTTGGTCTTGCTCATCTTCAGGCCCTCGGTATCCCGAACCGTGCCGTGAAGGTAAACCGTGTGAAACGGTGGCTCGCCCATCATCTCGATCCCGAAGAACACCATTCGGGCTACCCAGAAAAAGAGGATCTCATAGCCAGTTTCCATCACGTCCGATGGATAAAAGCGCTGCAGGTCGTCCGTTTGCTCAGGCCAGCCCAGCGTTGAATACGGCCACAATCCCGAGCTGAACCAGGTGTCGAGCACATCCGGATCCTGCATGACATGTCCGCCGCAACCTGGACACTCGTCGAGTGTCTCCTCCACCGCGACCGTCGTCTCACCACAAGTCTGGCAATACCACACGGGAATTCGGTGACCCCACCAGAGCTGGCGGGAAATGCACCAGTCGTGAATGTTTTCCATCCAGTTCAGGTACACACCTCGAAATCGATCAGGCACGAACGCGACAGTGCCGTCCTTCGCGACCTTGATTGCCGGCTCCGCGAGAGGTTGCATCTTCACAAACCACTGTTCACTGATCGTCGGCTCCACGACCGAGCCACATCGTTCGCAGTGGCCAACGGCGTGCCGGTGCTCCTCTATCCGAACAATTGCATTGTCCTGTTTCAATCGCTCAACCACCGCTTCTCTGGCGGCGGAAATGTGCATGCCGGCAAACGGTCCCGCGTGTTGATTCAGGGTTCCATTTCGCTCGAGGATGTTTATCTGTTCGAGGTGATGACGCTTGCCAAGTTCGAAGTCATTTGGATCGTGGGCTGGAGTGACTTTTACGGCTCCCGACCCAAACGCTGGATCGACTGCATCGTCGGCGAAGATAGGTAGCTCGCGGTTGAGAATTGGCAGAGTCAGCGTTTGGCCAACCTCAGCTACATAGCGCGCATCATCCGGGTGCACCGCGACTCCACTGTCGCCCAGCATCGTTTCTGGACGCGTTGTCGCCACGACAATCGATCTGGAGGGATCACCAGTCAGAGGATAGGCAATGTGCCAGAGATGTCCGTCAACATCCTTGTGGACGACCTCGAGATCGGACAGAGCGGTCATGCACCGTGGACACCACGAGATGAGTCTGGTTCCTCGATAGATCAGTCCCTTGTCGTGAAGATGCTTGAACACCACGCGCACCGCGTGCGATGGACCCGGATCCATCGTGAACGCAAATCGCGTCCAGTCACACGACGCGCCGAGAGTGCGCATTTGCTCCCGAATGCGTCCGCGCAACCGGTGCATGTACTCCCAGACACGCTCAACAAACGCTTCGCGGCCAAGATCGTGCCGGGTCAACCCCTCTTCCGCGATCTGGCGCTCGACAACCCACTGACCGGCAATACCTGCATGATCAGCGCCGGGAATCCAGAGTGCTGCGTCACCTTTCATTCGGTGCCAGCGAATCATCAGATCCTGCAAAGCGACGAACAGCGCATGGCCAACGTGCAACTCTCCGGTCACATTAGGCGGCGGCATCACAATCACGAAGGGCTTGGCACTCGGGTCTTCATTCGGCTGAAAAAACCCCGATTCGTCCCACCAGTCGTAGAGACCCTGCTCTACCTCCGCGGGATCGAATGACGGCGCAAGCCCGTCGACTCCCAAGTGCCTGCCAGCTTCTTCGTTGTTCGATGACAACACGTGTAGAACCCTCTTCACTCTATTGGGACTTCATCATGGACCACGGAAATCGGTGATACTCCGAACGAGCCACTAAAGGAAAGCGTGATCGTCCGACAACGATAGGCGATCTCCCGAACCCCCGGCTTCCTACTGACCAGGACTCCGAGTTCGGCTCCGGCCCGCACCATCGACAATCGTAGTGCATCATTGCCAGCGACCAGCAAATTTGGTCATTGGTACGATTGCCACGTGGTAGACTCACCGATGCGATCATCCGTTCGTTTTTCTCAGATGAGAGTCAAATCTGCATGCCACCTTTGCACGACAAAATCATTGTACGGGGAGCCCGCGAGCACAACCTCAAAAACATCGATGTCGAACTTCCACGTGACAAGCTCGTCGTATTGACAGGCTTGTCGGGATCCGGCAAGTCCTCCCTCGCGTTCGACACGATTTTCGCCGAAGGACAGCGTCGTTATGTCGAGTCTCTGTCGGCTTATGCGCGGCAGTTTCTGGGCCAGATGGAGAAGCCCGACGTCGATCATATCGATGGGCTTTCCCCAGCGATCTCGATCGACCAGAAAGGATCCAGTCGCAATCCTCGTTCAACCGTCGGAACAGTGACGGAAATCTATGACTACCTGCGCTTACTGTATGCCAGAATTGGCCGCCCACATTGCCCCAACTGCGGCACCCCGATATCTGCACAGTCCGTCCAGCAGATGGCGTCCCAGCTGCTCTCTCTTCCGGATGGCACCCGGTTGATGATCCTGGCACCGGCAGTGCGAGATCGTAAGGGTGAGCATCAGGGAGTCCTCGAGGAAATGCGCCGCCAGGGCTTCGTCCGAGTGCGCGTCGATGGCAACGTGCTCGACCTTGATGAAACGATCAAACTGGCGAAGACCAAAAAACACACCATTGAAGTCGTCGTGGACCGGATGGTAATCCGGCATGAAGGCGACACGAACCAGGACGATCATCCCGACCGGATCAGGCTTATCGATTCTCTGGAAATCGCGCTCAAGATTGCTGGCGGAATCGCACTGGCGCAGATCATCGATGGCGAAGAAATGGTCTTCAGTGAGCAGTTCGCCTGCGCCACGTGCGGATTCAGTGTCGGTGAGATCGAACCTCGCAACTTCTCGTTCAATTCTCCACATGGAGCGTGTCCCGAGTGCACCGGTCTCGGCGTCAAAATGGAGTTCGACCCAGACCTTGTTGTCCCCAATAGGCGCATTTCGATCCAGCAGGGGGCTATCGCAGCGTGGATGCGGGCATCTGGCGAGGGATACACGTGGTACGCGGCAGTTCTCGATTCCCTCGCCGCCGAGCGCGGTTTCTCGACCGGCCAACCCATATCCTCCCTTACTCCAGAAGACCTGCAGACCATTCTGTATGGAAGCAAAGGGCTCAAAGTCACGGTCCGCTACGAGTCACGCAATGGAAAGGCAAAGTCCTACCAGGTTCCGTACGAGGGAGTCATTCCAAATCTGAAGCGCCGATATGACAACACCTCGTCAGACTGGGTTAGGGAGGAACTTGGTAAATATATGGCGGCGCGTCCTTGCCCGTCATGCATGGGAAGCCGTCTCAAACGAGAGATGCTTTCAGTGCTCGTGGACTCTCGAAATATCGTAGATATCACGTCGATGCCGATTCGCAAAGCCCAGGAGTGGGTGCTCGACCTTTCTTCCGAAGCAGTCTCCAGTCAACAATCGCCGCTGACTACCCGCGAGGCCCTCATTGGGAGACAGATACTGAAAGAAATCCGCGAGCGATTGGGATTTCTTGTTGACGTGGGACTCGATTACCTCAGACTCGACCGCTCAGCAAACACCCTTTCCGGGGGTGAAGCCCAGCGCATTCGCCTCGCGACCCAGATCGGTTCCAGTCTGATGGGCGTGCTTTATATCCTCGATGAGCCGAGCATAGGTCTCCATCAGCGCGACAATGCCAGGTTGATTCGCACCCTCCAGCGCCTTCGCGATCTGGGCAACACCCTGATCGTCGTTGAGCACGACGAAGAGATGATGAGAGCATCGGACTGGATTGTGGATATCGGCCCGGGAGCAGGTGTGCACGGCGGCAAGGTCGTCGCCGAGGGATCGATTTCAGACCTTGGCAAAGTTCCTGATTCTCTCACTGGTCAGTACCTCACTGGAGCACGCCAGATCGCGGTGCCATCAACGCGCAGATCGGGTAATGGCAAGCGATTGCGGCTGTCAGGTGCTCGCGAAAACAACCTGCAGAATATCGATGTGGACTTCCCGCTTGGAACCTTCATCGCGATCACAGGTGTATCAGGCTCGGGCAAAAGTTCACTGATCACCGACACGCTCTATCCCAAGCTGGCTCAGGAGTTCCACAATGCCAAGGGCAAGCCAGGCGCTCACGACGGTCTGGAAGGAACAGAACACCTCGACAAAGTGATCGAGATCGATCAGGGGCCGATCGGCCGCACTCCTCGATCGAACCCTGCTACGTACACTGGACTATTTACGCCGATTCGGGAGCTTTTCGCCGCTCTGCCTGAGGCGAAAACAAGGGGCTACAAAGCTGGGCGGTTCTCGTTCAATGTGAAAGGCGGTCGCTGTGAGGCCTGCCGCGGCGAAGGCATCATTCAGATCGAAATGAACTTTCTGCCAGATGTGTTTGTGCCGTGCGAAGTCTGCCTGGGACGCCGCTACAACCGAGAGGCCCTCGAGATTCTGTTCAAAGGAAAATCGATTGCCGACGTTCTCGAAATGACAGTCACAGAAGCACTCTCGTTTTTCGAGAACATTCCCTCCATTCGTACCAAACTGCAAACCCTGGAGGACGTCGGTCTGGGCTATATCCACCTCGGTCAGCCGGCGACCCAGTTATCGGGCGGTGAGGCTCAACGAGTGAAGCTTTCCTCCGAACTCTCCAGACGCGCGACAGGACGGACCATGTATATCCTCGACGAGCCAACCACCGGTCTCCACTTCGCCGATATCGAGCGGCTTCTCGGTGTTTTGCAGCGGCTGGCGGATGGTGGGAATACAGTGATCGTGATCGAACACAACCTTGATGTCATCAAGTCCGCAGACTGGATTATCGACCTTGGGCCGGAAGGTGGCAGCGGTGGCGGAAAAATCATCGCCACTGGCACTCCCGAGTCAGTCGCCGCGAACGAGGAATCGGCCACCGGTTCCTTTCTGCGTCATGCGTTGCCAGTTGCAAGCCTCGCAGCTGACTGAATTTGCTGACGAATCGCCAGCACCCGTGCTACCATCTCTGGCGGTCAGTCGGGGCCTCCGCTGGCCATTTCTGTCGCCTAGTGCGAGGGTGACCAATGATCTACCGCGACGGTAAGGGTTGCTGCCGGCGTGAACAGAACGGTCTTGGTCCTCAACCAGAACTACGATCCGCTCAACATTTGCAGCGGAAAGCGTGCCATTGTGCTCGTTTTCGGCGGCAAAGCTGAAGTGCTGGAAACCCACAGTGCTGTCATCGCGACACCCGGAGCAGTTTTTCCCTACCCTTCAGTCATCCGCCTGATTCACCTCATTCGGGCGCCAAGAGCACGAGTGAAATTGACTCGGCGCGAAGTATTTATCCGCGACAGTTACACCTGCCAGTATTGCGGTCGGCGAACCCATGACCTCACGCTCGATCATGTGGTGCCGCGATCCCGAGGTGGGGTGCATAGCTGGGACAACCTTGCGGCGGCATGCAAACCCTGCAACCACCGCAAGGGCGGCAAGTCGATCGCCGAAGCCCGCATGGCTTTGAGACGACAACCATTCGAACCAAACCCGGGCCGCTACTATTCCATCAGGCGTCGACTTGAAAGCGGGTTCGACCACTCCTGGCACAAGTTTCTGCCAGACTTCGACTATGATGTGATCGACTTCTCGGAAGGCGTATCACAGCTCACTGCAGACTGAAGCTCGGCCAATCAGGCAATGCTCCGCTGCCAGTTTTTTGGGAGCAGCAGGGCGAGCTCGATGCGCCCCTCAACAACCAGGAGAGAGCGACGAATGATCGATATCAGGCTGATCCGCGAGAACCCAGATGGGGTCAAGGCGGCTATCTCAACCCTTCATGCCGATGCCCCAATCAATGACATTCTCGCAGCCGATTCCAGCCGGCGGACGATCGTCAACGAAGTTGAGCGACTCAAAGCCCAGCGCAACGATGGCTCAAAACGAGTACGCCAGATCAAAGTCGCTGAAGAGCGACAGATCCTCGTTGACCAGATGCGGCAGCTGGGTGACGAGATTTCCAGTCTCGACAATCAACTCAGGGGCATCGATGAGCACTTGCACCAGCTGATGCTCCTCGTACCCAACCTTCCAGCAAC
>JBGTJM010000538.1:0-11070 GCA_041745115.1 Thermomicrobiales bacterium | reverse complement strand
GCCAATAAACCGCTCGTCCCCTGCGGTCGTCTCCAGATCGAACAACCCTGTTCCCGGCAACGGCGCCGCATCATGCGGCCGATACTCGTGGCCAAGCAGCTGATATCCACCACACACGGCCAGCAACGATGCGCCTGACTCAACTGCAGACGCGATCTTCTGCCCTTTCGTGCCTTGAAGGTCACGAGAAACAGCCACCTGCTCCTGATCCTGTCCGCCGCCAATGAAGAAGACATCGATGTCTTCGGGGATCGTGTCTCCTATGCCGATCAGCCTGGTGACCGAGCTAAGCCCTCGCCATTCGGCGCGTCGGCGCAGCGCAATTACGTTCCCCCGGTCGCCATAGATGTTCATTGTCGTTGGATAGAGCCAACCAATAGTAAACGTCGTCAACGCAGTCCACTCCAGAGGAATCCGGCCAGAATCATTGCTCCCAGAATGCCTTTGCAAGCCCGTCGTCCGAAATGACCTTTCGAACATCGAGCATCGCGGTATACGTCGTGAGCACGCAGCCCTCTGAGCCAGGCTCGAGCTGCTCGACGAACGCGAAAAGCGCTTCCCGCAACTGCTCACCCAACGGCATCAGACGGTCTTGCGGCACGCCCGCATACTTCAATCTGTTCGCCATGTCAGCCCCTCGGATTCCAGCAGTCACGATGGGTGCCGTGCCCAGTGCGAGTAGCTCAAAGTCGACATCCCAGAGCCAGGAGACATCCCGGCCATCTGCGTCGAGGTCGTTGATCGCGATCATTGTCGGAATCGTCAGACCAGATGGAGCCGGGGCCAGCATTCGCAGCATCTCGTTGAATCCGACCGGATTCTTGACCAGCCCCAGCGTCACCGTTCGGCCAAGTATCGGAATACGTTCGACCCTTCCAAACGGTGCGGTAAATGCCTCCGCTGCGCGCTCGATTGCATCATCTACCACTCCCAGGACAGTGGCAGACGCCGTCGCCGCGGTGACGTTATACGCGTTGTATAGCCCAGGAAGGGCCACTGAGAGACCAAGCGGGTCGCCAGCGGGTTTCCGGTTTACCGTCAACTCGAGCCGCTCCAGTCCATGGAGCACGATGCCGGTTGCTTCGAACTCGGGTTCTGGTCTGGACCATACGCAGAGCGGGCACTTCCACTTCCCGAGGTGAGAAACAGAAAGGACGTCGTACTCGAGTACTCCCTCACATCGACGACAAACCGCTGCATCTGCGGCATGCGGCAAACTGGTGAGCGCGTGCAAGCCTGGATCGATACCGAAACAGATCCGCCGTGCATCAAGTTCATCCGTTAGTGCAACGAGAGTTGGGTCGTCTGCATTCACAACAACGGTTGAGCTCGCAGGAAGCGATGCAAGAACCGGTTTCCAGCGCCGGCCAATTGCATCGAGTTCACCGTACCGGTCCAGCTGATCCCGGAAGAGATTTGTCAGAACGACGAGCCGCGGCGCGGTCATGGTCACAATCTCGGAGAACGCGGCCTCATCTGCCTCGATCACTGCGATGTCGGCATTCAGGCGACCCGCAAGCGACGCAGACTCGGCCAGCGCAGAGGCCACCCCTCGCATCAGATTCGATCCTGATCGGTTGTGAACCACTCTGGTTCCGTTCGTTTCCAGCATTTGGGCCAGCAGGCGGGAGGTAGTCGTCTTGCCATTGGTTCCGGCCACCACAACCACACCATCAGGGAGCTGAGCAGTCACATTCCGGACCATCTGTGGATCGATCCTGAGGGCCGCCAGCCCGGGACTGGCCGTTCCGCCTCCTCGACCAGAAATGCGCAATGCGGATGAAATCGCCCTGGCCGCGAGCAACGCGCCAGTCAGGCGAACCACATGCATCGGGCCCATGCGATTAGGCATCTCCACCCTCTTCGGAGATGATGATGGCCACGACCGAGAGGTTATCGAAATCCGGAGCCGGCAAAACGTCGATCGTTTGGGAATCTGACTGGTTGTCCAGAATCGCGTCTCCAGTGACCCGTCCAATGATCAACCCGCCAGGAACCCGGGCAGTTCGTGCATCTGCCGCATCGGAGGTCACCACAATTTCGTTGTCCTCTGGGACGACCTCTCGGTCCACATGTCGTAGCTCGATTCGCCCGCCATATTGCCATCGACCATAGACCACCCCAACTCCCCCGGAATCAAGCAGCTTTGCTCCCACGGCGGACGTTGCGTCAATCGACAACGTGACTTTGGCGGTTGTCTCCTCCACCTCGGTGACAAGCCCGACAAAGTAATAGGGATCGATAACGGCCATGCCAATCTCAACGCCATCTCGGGCCCCGCGATCGATGACGATGAACTTCTGCAGGTTCGTTGGATCATTGTTCAAGACGTTCGCCGCGAGTAGCTGACGACCGGGGTTCGCTTCCTGAACGTCGAGAATGTCCCGCAAACTCTCGACGTCCTCCAACTGAATCTTGAGCTGGGCGTTCTCGGCAAGCAGAGCGTCCCGTTCGTCGGTCACCTGCTGCAATTCAACTTCGGTACTCGTTACCGGATTATCGCGATCTATGGTGTCGTTGATCCAGGTCACCACTGGTTTGACCACAGATTGCAATCCGGTTTTGAGCGGATCGAGCGTCTGCCGGTTGTCGAGGGCAATAAGCGCTACCGCCACAAGCACAAAGAGAATGACCAGGGCTGCCGTCTGGCGGACGCCGAAGGAAGTCACGGGGTGATCCTAGAAAGATCAGTGAGTTGAAAACTCATCAAGTTCTTCACATACAGACTCGGTGTCGGGATTGCCAGCATAGCACTCTGATAATTGCCACAGCCACCGGCTGTCAACTTCGACCGGTCTGCCCATTCGAACCCGGCGCCATTCAAGGGAACCGACGCGGTGATCTCCCTAGCCAGTTGGTCGCAGAGCCTGTCCGCCGGCGAGTGCTCGCTCGTAGAGGTGCAACGCTTCGGCGACCCGGCCGGTTCCTCTCGCGACACAGGTCAGAGGATCTTCGGCGCGGTACACCGGCATCTTCAACTCATTCTGTAGACGCCGGTCCAGTCCGTGCAGCAACGCTCCACCACCGGCCAGCACAATGCCATTCTCCATGATGTCGGCCACCAGCTCGGGTGGAGTTTCCTCTATCGCGGTTTTCACCAGCTCGACGATGGTGTTGACTGGCTGAGAAATCGCATCCCGAAGTTCCACAGAGCTGACCTCGATGGCCTTCGGCAATCCGGTCAGCAAGTCGCGACCACGCAGCATTACCCGGATTTCTTCCTCGAGGGGATACGCTGATCCCGCCGCAATCTTCGCGTTCTCCGCAGTCCGTTCTCCGATAACGAGGTTGTGGTCGCGCCGGGCATATTGAATGATGGCGTCATCGATCTCATCTCCAGCCACCCGAATGGAATGGTTGACCACAATGCCTCCAAGCGAAATCACCGCGACCTCGGTGGTTCCTCCGCCAATGTCCACAATCATGCTGCCCACGGGCTCGTTGATCGGCAAACCGGCTCCGATAGCGGCTGCCATAGGCTCTTCGATCGTATACGCTTCGCGCGCACCTGCGGACAATGCCGCATCCTTTGCCGCCCGTTTCTCTACTTCAGTCACACCGCTTGGAATACCAATGACGACCCTCGGATGCGGTGCCATCATCCGCTGCATATGGACCTTCCGGATAAAGTAATGCAGCATCATTTCGACGGTGTCAAAGTCAGCGATGACTCCATCCTTCAGGGGCCGTACGGCGATGATGCTCTCCGGCGTTTTGCCCACCATCGCTTTTCCCTCGACCCCTACCGCGAGGGCTCGCTTGGTTTTTGTGTCAATGGCAACGACCGATGGCTCAGAGATCACAATCCCTTTGCCCCGGACATAGACTAGCGTGTTCGCAGTGCCAAGATCGATACCCAGATCTCGGCTGAAAAATCCAAACAGAGCAGCCAGCGGACGAATCACAATGCCATCCCTCGTTCGACATCAAAGGCCACACCCGTATGCCGCAACGATGGTTAGCCTGTCATCGAGCGAATAAACCATACGTCTTCAGCGAACGGCAGGGTGCAGCAAAACTTCGGGCAGTATAGCACAGCAACGGCGGCAAAACGCGTTATGTTCAGAAGCCACGCGGGCGTTCAGTTGGGCTCGGCAGTCGCTCACGAGGACTCGTCATTAGGGCCATCAACGGTTCGCGGCGAGGGTGCCACGATCTCGACCTCGGCATCAAAATCGCTGAAAAGCGTCAACATATAGTGTCGCCGGGAAACCATTCCATCCATGATCAGATCGCCGCTCTGCTCATCGATGCACCATGCATACCAGGCCACGGACCGCCGTTCCGCCTCTGGCACCACAAACGTAATGACCCTGCAAGGCATATCGTTGATAGTGATTACTGGTCCAAATGCGAATCCTGTCGCGCCTTCGTATTCTCCTCCCCATTCACTAGGGGGCACCATCTGATTCGTTTCCCGAGCTGACCAGTCTTCTCCCGGCATTCGGCTCCAGACTGTCCGGTCCAGCACCACGGCATCGAGTCCACCGGGTGTGAAATACGTGAACCCAGGCGATGACCCATCAGATCCATCGTTGACTTCCCGAAATGAGACGACCGCCAGGCCTTCCCCATCCGAAAGGTGCTGGGTGTACCTCACCCTGTGCAGTTCGGACACCCTGGTGGAAGCCATGAGATACAGCGATTCCGCACTCGGGTCGGTCGGCAACGCGCGATCAGCTACTTCTGGATAGCTGTTCGGGTCTGGAATCATCAGGAAGAATTGGGCCAGCTCAGAAAGTGCTCCGCTTGCCTCGCCATACACGACCACAAGCCAGTACAGCTCGTCTCCCAGCGCAGCGAGATCGACTCCCGCGTGCTCGTCGTCCAGCGCCAACTCGACCTCGATGGCGTCACCTTCGGCGGAGAGGGGTAGAAATCTCACCCGAACGGTCTCCAGGTCAATCAGAGGTCCGCCAGCTTCAGCATCGACCTCGACACCGATCCAGTTCTCTCCATTCGTCGCCGGAGCAACGCTCAACAGCACGTCACCCTGTGCAATCCGGCCATCGACATGCACAGCGCCGAGCACCAAAGCCGGTTCATGGGGGACCTGCGGACCATCTCCGCGTCGAAAAAACGCGACCGTCCCAGCCAAAAGAATCGCTGCCAGACATGCAGCCAGAAGCACACGCGATAAGGACATCAGGTGTTTGCGCCGCGAGTCTTGCGATTCAAAGGTTTGATCGAACAGGGAGATACCCAGTTCAGGAGTCCTGCAACGGAAGAACAAAAACCGACTCGCCAAGCTGCCGGCCCACCACGTGAACCTTTCCCTGCACCGATATCCTGAGCAGATCGTCGAACGGTGTTCGATCCAGAACCTCAACCATGGCGCCCGGAAACAGCTCCAGCTCGCCAATGTATCGAAGCCGATCCGGATCCCGATCGAGCACCCGATCGACAGTCAATCGTTCACCTGGCTCAGCTTGTCCCAGCATCTTGGCGGTATTCGGGGGCACAATTCCATCGCGACTGGGAATTGGGTCGCCATGAGGATCACGAGTGGGAAATCCAAGCACCGAGTCCATACGCGATTCAAGATCTTCTGAAACATGGTGCTCCAGCTTCTCAGCCTCTTCGTGGACTTCGTCCCATCCGTACCCCAGTGTTTCCGCGAGATACAGTTCGAGCAATCGATGGTGACGAACGATCTCAAGAGCAATCTTCGTACCTGCCGGGGTCAGCACCACTCCCTGATATCGGGTGTATGTCAGAAGGCGAAGTGCATGCAGACGCTTGACCATATTGGTGACTGACGGGCCAGTCACACCAAGCGCCTCCGCCAGAGCCTGAGTTGTAGCTGCTCCACCCTGCTCGCTAAGGCGGTAAACGGCCTTGAGATAGTCCTCCATCGCATGCGTAACCTGCGAATGTGTCAGATCTTCACGATGTGCCATAGAGTTGCTCAATACTTTCTGGGCGCTGGTCGCACGCAAGCCGCCGTGTGCTGCAATGCTTGTCGCCAGCACTATGGAATGTCAAGGAGCGTCAAAGGGGGTCCTCGCGTAGCGACGAACAATGCTTGCCCTGCGGCACCCAGCGTGCACAATTCCAGCTCACCACCGCAAAATAGCGAAAGCGTTTCGCACCCGACTCGCACGTTTGAAAGGCACAAGGTAAACGCATGGCTGAGGAAAGACAGGACGAAATCAACGGCGAGAGCTGCGCGCCAAAGCGCGTTCTAACCATTTTCGCCCACCCCGATGACGCAGAGTTTTCTTGCGGAGGCACGATCGCTCGATGGGCAGCTGAAGGCCATCACATCACAATGTGCGTGGTGACCAACGGCGACCGTGGCAGCGACGATCCAGCCATGACTCCAGGCCAGCTTGCAGAGACACGCTTCGTCGAGCAGTGGGATGCCGCCAGGATTCTGGGCGTGGAGGATGTCATCTTTCTCGGCTGGCAGGACGGCATGGTGGTGGCCGACCTCGATCTTCGTCGCGACCTGACCAGGATTGTCAGGCGAGTTCGACCAGACATCGTGATTCTTGGCGATCCTGGCATCCGCTACTACGGTACCGAGTACATCAACCATCCCGATCACAACGCGGTGGCCGAAGCGGCGCTCGGAGCGGTTTTCCCCTCTGCCGGAAACCGCCTCTACTTTCCTGAGCTGCTGATCGAAGGGCTGGAGCCAATCAAGATTCGGGAAGTCTATATGTCAAATCCCGCTGAGCCTGAAACCTGGATCGATGTTTCGGATTACATGGAAACGAAGATAAATGCCTTGCGAGCCCATAAATGCCAGATGGGCGACTGGGATCCAAACGACATGGTCCGCCAATGGAATGCAGAGGATGGCAAGAAAAGCGATCCCCCCGTGGCCTATGCCGAAGACTTCCGGCGCTTTCTGACCAGCGGGTAGCGCACGTTGGAAGAAAATCCGCAGTCCCGACGATTGCCATTGCTATACTGCCCGCCGAGATCTGATGACGACCGATGACATCGAACGACAGAAGAACAGCCCTGTACCCGTCGAGTTGGCACTCAGTTCGATCCTTCTGGGCTTGTGCGGCCTCACTATTGGTACCGCGGAATCGTGTACAGGAGGCAACATCGCCGCTCGCATCACGTCCGTCGCGGGAAGCTCGTCATATTTCCAGGGGGGGATTGTTTCATACGCGAACTCCATCAAGGCCAGCATTCTCGGAGTGCCCGAATCGATACTCGAAAATCCGGGAGCAGTGAGCGCCGAGTGCGCTGAAGCGATGGCATCAGGAGCTCGAATCGCTTTGGGAGTCGACTGGGCAGTGTCTACAACCGGAATTGCTGGGCCAACAGGTGGCACGAATCGCAAACCTGTCGGACTCGTGTATATCGGAATTGCCGGACCAGACACGGCAACTGTGAGCGAACACCAGTTTGCAGGTGGTCGCCACGAAGTCATTCAGCAGGCAACCGGGGAGGCCCTGGATCGCCTCCTGCATGCTTTGCAGCGTGTTGCTGCACTAGACATTTGAGCCGCAAACCCGGCAAGACGAGGAGTTTCTTTTGACGTTTCCCTTTGAGAAAACTGTTCTCGACAATGGCCTTCGCGTTGTCACCGGACCGATGACCGGTGTTCGCTCAGCCAGCCTGATCATGTACTTCGATGTCGGCTCCAGATATGAGGCGCCGGAAATTGCAGGTGTCTCGCACTACCTCGAGCACATGCTTTTCAAGGGCACGGAGCGCCGCCCGGACGCGAAAATGATATCAGTCGAGATCGAGGGGGTCGGCGGCATCCTCAACGCCTCAACCAGCAAGGAAACGACGAACTACTGGTGCAAATGCCCCAGTACGCATTTTGAGCTGGCATTTGATGTTCTCGGAGACATGACTCGCAATTCGCTGATCGATGCCGACGAGCTCGACAAGGAGCGTTCAGTGATCATCGAAGAGATTCGAGGATACGAGGACTCTCCTGAAGAGTACGTGCACGACATCATCGACGAAGTCGTGTGGGGCGATCATAGTGTCGGACGATCGATCGCTGGAAGTGAAGAAACTGTCGGCGCGATCACTCGCGAACAGATGGCAGCCTTCTGGAAACGGAACTATCGACCTGAAAAGATCGTTATTGCCGCCGGCGGTGACATTGATCATCAGCATGTAGTCCGCCTCGCCGAGCAACATTTCGCGGACCTTTCACCTGTTGATTCTGGCGATGCCTTCGATGTGGCCGAGGTCACTCAGGAAAATCCTCGAGCGCGCGTGCTCGAAAAGGAAACTGAGCAGGCCCACCTTTGCGTTGCAATGCCAGCTCTTCCCTATACGAGTGAGCGACGCTATGTGCAGGGCACGATCGAAGCGATCCTCTCCTCTGGCATGAGCTCAAGGCTGTTCCAGGAGATACGCGAAAAGCGAGGACTCGTCTACTCCGTATACGGATACTTTCGGCCGTACGAGGATGTCGGCCAGGGCGTGATCTATGCAGGTACCGACCTCCATCGCGTGGACGAGACGATTTCCGCAATTGTCGACGAGCTCCGCAAGCTGAAGGACGAGGGAGTCCCCGAAGATGAGCTCCGCCGCACGAAAGATCTCCGAAAGGGCCGCTTACTGATGGGCCTCGAAGACAGTCGCTCGGTCGCATCGTGGGTCGGCAGTCAGGAGTTGGTCTACGGTCGCATCAGAACGCCAGAAGAAGTGATGGATGAGATCGAAGCCGTCACCGCTTCTCAGGTCCATGAGCTTTCACAGGAGCTTTTCAGAGCCGATCGATTGAACCTGGCCATCATCGGGCCATACGACGACCCGAGTCGGTTCGAGTCACTGCTCGACTTGTAATCTCAGATCGAAAGGCGATGCACCCGGTCATGCATGACGTAGCGGTCGATCCCAACTTCCTGCCAATTCTCGAACTTGCCTTACAGGAGGACCTTGGCACGGGCGACGTTACAAGCGAATCGGTGATAGCCCCGGAGATCCGCGCGTCAGCATTGATGATCGTCAAGCAGGCAGGCGTCGTATTTGGCCTGGAAATAGCTCGAGCAACATTCTGGCTGGTCGATCGCTCAGTCACGTTTGGGCCACTCGTCACAGATGGCTCCCGAGTCAGCGCGGGAACGCCGATCGTCTCACTGGAGGGCAGCGCCCGGTCGATGCTGCGCGCTGAGCGCGTCGCGCTCAATTTCATGCAGCGTCTCAGCGGCGTCGCAACACTGACCGCGTCCTATGTTGACGCCCTGCGTGAATCAAACACCAGAGTTGTGGACACCCGCAAGACAACTCCCGGAATGCGAGTAATGGAAAAAAAAGCGGTGGCAGCAGGCGGCGGCGCAAATCATCGATTCGGGCTTTCTGATGGCGTCCTGATTAAAGACAATCACATCGCTTCAGTTGGCGGCGCCCGACCCGTCTTCGAGTCCGTTCGCGTCGCACGAGCGAAAGCCCCGCACACGCTGAAAGTAGAGATCGAAGTGTCGACGGTTGCTCAGCTGCAAGAAGCGCTCGATGCTGGAGCGGACATCATCATGCTCGACAATATGTCGATCCCGGAGATGAAGAGGGCTGTTGAAATCACCGCAGGTCGGGCCCTCCTCGAAGCCTCTGGTGGCATCACGCTCGGCAACCTGGCCGACGTAGCGCGAACTGGAGTCGATTTCATTTCGGTCGGCGCCCTCACTCACTCTGCTCCTTCACTCGACATCAGTCTCGACTGGGTTATCCAGTAGCATACGGAGCTGTTTTTGCGGTAAACTTGTGTACGAACATGGTACAATCCTTGCTGCAGGCATCGAATTGCCTGTTAGCGAATCCCGCACGACGAAGAAATGCACCCCGGCCCGAATGAACATCAGCGGTGTTCTGACAGGCGAGGCGCATTTTCGCATCAGGCGATACGAAACCGCCGGCTGATGCGATAAAGATGACTGATGGGACGATTCGGTCCCAACGTGTAGTGAGTCACGATGCGATTCGTGATCAGTGTTCAAAAGGGGAAGATTCGATGAGTGTAGTCGGGCCGAACAATGGGTTCTCTCCGGTATTGTCAGCAGCCAAAGGGCACCGTAGGTTTATTCAGCTGCTATGTGCCATGGCTGTTTTCCTCGCACTCATCGCCCCGTCTCTGGCGGTCGCTCCACAGGCCTCCGCAAGTTGGTCAGCTCCACGCACGGTCTACATTCCGGAGACCGGTCAGAGCGTCGATGGATACTTCCTCGATGTCTGGCGATCCTGGGGTATCGCGTCGCTTGGCTACCCCGTCACACCGGAAATTATCGAGAACGATCGCATCGTTCAGTACTACGAATACGCGCGCATGGAGTACTGGCCGGAAGATCCAAACGGTGATGTTGTCAAGTTTGGCAAAATCGGTCTGGAGCTCAAGCCGGTTACCGTCTTCAGAACGATTCCGAAGCTGCCGTCGCTAAATGGCGAAACCCCTCGTTCGCAGGAGATGAACCTCGAACAGCGAGCCTGGCTTCCACTCGATGACCGCGCTGCTTCCCGAGAAAACACTGCCACATGGCGTTTCATTCCAGAAACGCGTCATTCGATTCAGTATGGTTTCAAGGACTTCTGGGAAGCGACCGGAGAGCGGGACTACCTGGGCAACCCTGTCACGGAGGAGTACATCCTCGATTCCACAACCTACCAGGTATTCGAGCGAGGTCAGCTGGCATGGAGGGCAGATGTCGGCGTCTGGATGACACCCGTCGGTGAGACGCTTGCGGAGCGGTATCGCGTCGATACGGCGCCACAGGGACAGGGCAATCTGCCGGTCTACGACGAAGCTCTGTTCATACCACCACCGGAGCCGGTCAGGCCGATTGCACCGCCAAATGGTGAGCGGGTCATCGACATCAATCTCAGCACCCAGTATCTGATTGCCTATCAGGGAGGCGTCTCTGTTGGCGAATCGTATGTGAGCACCGGCCGCCCAGGCTTCGACACCCCGCCAGGCACGTACTACGTTCTATATAAGCTCCCTTCTCAAACGATGGAAGGTGTTCTGGGCGGAGAGTACTACCACGTTCCAGATGTGCCCTGGGTGATGTACTTCACCAGTGTCGGCCATGCGATCCACGGTGCCTACTGGCACAACAACTTTGGCCAGACCATGAGCCATGGCTGCATCAA
>JBGTJM010000537.1:0-8927 GCA_041745115.1 Thermomicrobiales bacterium | reverse complement strand
CCCACATGCGCGGTGTAGCCGTGCGCAAACACCACCGCGGACTGGAAAGCCGGTCCACTCCAGCAAGTGCACGCAAGGTGCAGGCCTCGACTTCCAGTGATTCGAAAACGGCGAAATGTCACACTCGTTGGCTCGCTGCTTCGTATCAAATCTGGCTCAAATCCTCTACGAAAGCCTGGGTCCTCGCATGCCGTTGTAAACTCTTGCTTGGCAGGTTCCTCAAAATCGGGCCTTCCCACGAGCTGCCACCCTCAGAAGCACTAAGGATTCGATTCATGCAACCAACTAACGTTCAGTCTGCCAGCGAGCAGATCACTGACCTGCTGCGACCAGTTGTCGAACCAGAAACTGGTCAGGGAATCGTTGACCTCGGAATGGTAAAGGACATCGTCCAGGCAGATGGCAAAACAACCGTGAAGATCGAGCTGTTGGCACCACTCTCCCCCGCCAAAGATGCGATTTACCAGCAGATGGTGTCCGCTCTTGCACCCGTCCCCGACCTGGGCGAACTCGAAGTCAACTGGACGTTTCGCGTTCGTTCCAGCGGCACTGGCAGATCGGATGCGCAGCCCATCAAAGGAGTCAAAAACGCTGTCGCCGTTGCCTCAGGCAAAGGAGGAGTCGGGAAGTCCACGGTCGCCGTAAATCTTGCTACGTCACTCGCAAGAGCTGGCGCATCGGTTGGGTTGCTGGACGCCGATGTCTACGGCCCCAGTATCCCGCTCATGATGGGCACAAACGATCGCCCGCTGATGCGCGATCAGCGAATCGTGCCTCTTGAGGCCCATGGTGTGCGACTGATGAGCATCGGCTTCATCCTCGATCCGGAAAAAGCCCTGATCTGGCGAGGGCCACTGGTCGCCCAGTTGATTACCCAGTTCCTCAACGATGTCGATTGGGGAGATCTCGACTATCTCATCATCGACCTGCCGCCTGGTACCGGCGACGTCCAGCTAACGCTTGTTCAGAAGATTCCCATTTCAGGCGCCGTCATCGTCACCACACCTCAGGAAGTGGCTTTGGCCGATGCCCTCAAGGGGTTGAAGATGTTCGAAGAAGTCAAAACTCCCGTACTCGGCATCATTGAAAACATGAGCGGATTCGTCTGCCCAAACTGCAATGAAACTCACGACATTTTCGGATCAGGGGGTGGCAAACGGATCGCAGAGGAGAATAGCGTCGAGCTTCTCGGTCAGATCCCAATCGAACCGGCAATTCGTGCCGGTGGGGATACCGGTATGCCGGCCGTCGTCGCCTTTCCCGATTCCGTAACGGGTGCCGCCTTCGAGCATGCCGCTTCTAGAGTAGCCAGCCGGCTAAGCGTGGAAGCGCTACGCAAACCGCGCAAACCGACAATTATGCTCAAGACGGTGTCCTGAACTTTGAATAACGCCATTCGTCATACGGCTTCGTCCCAGAAAAGCCGGCGAAACTCACCTGTATCGTAGTAGCCCACGATACTGATGATCTTGCTATTCACCACCCGGAACACAGCAACCTGCTCAGAAAGCATCTCCTTGCCGAGGCGCGGCGAGAACTCTCTGAACACGAACTGCACCGAGGCCCGATCCGTCGTTGAAATAATGTCTCCAACTTCCCAGTGGGCTTCAGGATACGACGACACGACCGTGCCGAAGTACGAAACAATCTCTTCCGCGGGCCTCACAGGAGCCGAGTGCGGCAACGCTCGGAACGTGGCGTGGTCAGCCAAAGTTGCCATCAACCGTTGAGGGTCTCTGGCATCGATTGCTGCAAAAAACTCTCGCGCCAGAATCTCTGCAATCGCCGTTTCCCGGTAGGTGCTGCTCATACTGGCGGCAATCCCTTACTTTGACTTCGGCCGAACCGGAACCAGGCGAAGCAGCTCATCGAGATGAACTCGCGCAGCAGAGTTGATGCGCTCACGCGCTCCAGATCGATCGAGCGCCAGATCGATTGCGTACAAACAGTCGATGTCATGGTGTGCCAGTCGCTCGGCCAGAGACCTCACCTGCCAGTCGTGCTCGATCCGGCTCGTTCCAACCCGCGACCAGGCAGAATCCGGCAATCCGCGAAGTAGGCTGCACGTGCTCTGCCGCAGCCGTCTGAACTCAGCAATCACGGTCATTGGTGACCTGTCGAACCCTTCAATCTGCCGCTCCGGCGCTTTGCGAGGATCGGGTATCCGGTCCAAGTCGGGATTGATTTCGTTGGCAATCGCATGCAGATACGCAAAGACAAGCAGCTCTTCATCGCGCATCCGTTGCAGTAGCTCCATCACTGAAGGCTCACCGCGGCGAATTGTGTGAATCAGCGGCGTCATTTCAGTTATAGGAGAAATCCACCTCGAGAGATGATTAACCGTCATGTGCAGCCGCAGTATCAGCGAGTCATTGCTGTGCTCGGCAATCGGCAGGTCGGCGGCTGTGGGACCTTCCGGATATCGCGGTTGCACCGATCGTGTGCTCATCGTCGACATGAATCTGCTCTCTCCCTGTCCTGCGACTGTTTCTGTGGCGTCTTCTGAATTGCCGAGCTACCCGGCCAGAACATCCCGCGCCTGCACAAGATGCTCGTGATCATGGTCGCAGACATGATTCAACATCCAGTGCAACGTAATCTCGCCATAAAGGCTATGCTCCCCGGTTCGGCTCCAGTCCTCCGGCGCAAGTCCGCGTAGCAACTCCATGTGCTGTTCGCGAATCTGACGAAACAACTCGAAGACCTCATCAGGGTCCTGGCCGCGATAGTCTCGTTCGATCGGCCAGAGTGAATCATCATGCCCGGGGATATGTGGATGGCTCTCTTCCACGAATCGTCGGGTTCGCTCGAGATAGATTTCTTCCCAGTCGCGCAGGTGCGGAAGAATCTCGCTGACTCCCCATCCGCCGTCATTGCCCGGACGCAGGAAATCTTCGGCTGAAACGTCATCAGCAAAGACCACCCGCTGGAGATCAGCTGGGAAACTCTCCAGATCCTCCAGCACCGTTTCTCTGGATCGAAGCGAATTGTCCACAGCAACTCCACGGGTCAATCCGATGATGGTCTCACGACCGTAGTTGGTCCGTCACTTCACCTGATCGCGAACCGCGAGAAGGATACAGGATTGTCAATCGTCACATATACGAGCGTCTAGCGCTTCTGCCACTTTTCCACAGCCACTGGACCCTCATCTGCCTTTCCATTTCCAATCCACCAGGAGCTCAGAACTGGCTCAACACCCGCAAACGAAACAATGAGCATAAGAGAGTCGGGGTAGTGCCATTCTCGCAAGTCTGTGTCCGAAGGCCGGGCTTCACTCGCAGGATGGCTATGCACGATTGCAACGAGTTCGAGATGTTCATCTCGCATTTCTCGAAACGCCTGAATGACTTCTGCAGGCTCCATAGTAAACCGGCTAGGAGAGCAATCGGCGTTTGTTCCCGGGAAGAATCTCCTGGCTGTGAATTGCTGATGCGGTCCAATATTTCCACCGATGAGCCCGCACCCCTCATATGGCAACGCCCGCTTCAGGTGATCGACGACTTCATCGATCATCTCGTCTGAAATATCCAGAACGGGTAGCCTTGAACCGGCCTTGTACGTGGTATCGGCTTCAGTACCCATCGAGACAAATCGCATTACCATTGCCTCAGACCAGGGTTGCGCAAGGTATCCGGCCTGGCGTTGTCAATTGAAGTCCTGACCATCCATTGCCACACATTTGGAGAAAGCATGAATCTCAGCATCACCACCAAATCCCCAAACCGGCGCCTGGCAGTCCTGCCAATGATTGTGCTTGTCATCTTCGGCATGGTGTCCTCGGCGTACCATCCGGCTATGGCCGCAAATCAGTCCCTGTTGCCGTCGATATCCCTGTATGAAGCGCTTCTGCCTGAATACCAGGAAGACATCTTTACCGCCACCTCAGGTCGATTGCCAGTCTATGACATCACTGCCTCGCTCACACCCGTCGATGACGTTTCAGGTGTCGGAAGCATCGACGGAGTGACTCAGCTCGACTATGTCAATTTCACGGACACGCGCCAGACCGATCTCTTCATCCGCCTGTACCCCAATGCGCCAATCTACCAGGAAGCCAGCCTCACGCTCGACGAAATCACCATCGAGGGCATGCCAGTGCTTGCGACTTACGATCACGACCAGACCTTAGCAACTATTCCACTCGCAGCTCCACTCGAGCCAGGAGATCGCACCCGGATCACGCTGGCGTTTACGTCCACGATCCCTGCTGAACGCAACCAGAGCTACGGCATGTTTGGATTCGACCAGGAAAGCCGCTCCTACAACCTGGCCCACTGGCAACCCTTGATCGCCGGATGGACTCCTGGTATCGGTTGGAATACAGGCCCAATGGACTTGCGCGGAGACCCGGTCTTTACGAACACGGCGCTCTTTTCCGTGACCTTGACCGCCCCAGGCGAGCTTACTTTCGCCACGACCGGCTCAGCCGTCAACACCGAGGTGACTGGAGGCCTGACGACCTACACCTGGGAATCAGGCCCATCGCGAGACTTTGTGATGATCGCGAACCCGGAATTCCTGGTGATGGAGGGCCTTGTAGGGGACACCGTCGTTCGGTCCTTCTACACGGCGTCGAGCGAACCCGCGGCCGCGGAAGTGCTCGAAATCAGCATGCAATCTCTGGCCTATTTCAACGAACAGTTTGGTCCATACCCCTATCGCGAATTCGACGTCGCCGAAGCCTACATTGGGCCACGCGCAGCGGGCATCGAGTTTCCAGGATTGGTCTATATCTCACGAAATCTCTACCAGCCCGGAAACGCGTCACTGGAATTCACGATTGTCCACGAGGTTGCCCACCAGTGGTTCTACGCCATCGTCGGCAACAATCAGTACCTCCACGCGTTTCTCGACGAATCCACATCGAACTACGTGTCGATCCTGTACATCGAGGCCCAGAGAGGTCCTGAAGCTGCCCAGATCGCGGTGGATCGATTCCTCAAACGCTCCTACTTCGCCGAACTGTTCAGCGAATCGGGTGACCATGTTGTCAACCAGCCCACGTCTGCGTTTCCGAGCGATCGGACCTACGGACGCATCGTGTATGGGAAGGGAGCACTCGGCATGCAGGCTCTCCGCGAGGAGATGGGCCTGGATGGGTTTGTGGCCGCGCTTCGTTCCTACGTCGAATTGCATCAGTTCAGCGTCGCGCTTCCGGAGGATCTCCTCGCCGAATTCGAGAAAGTTGGCGGAGCCACTGTGCTCACAACCTGGAATCACTGGTTCGAGTCCACAAATGGAGACCAGGACTTCTCACCAGATGATTTGAACCAGCTGCGTTGACCATCCTTCGTCAGTGGCGGCAGGAGTTGGCTCCGCCACTAGCCGCCGCTATTCTCACCAGAATCGCACTGCTTGTCAGCGTCTGGATATCTCTGCGGGCGCTGCCCAGACTTCCGTATTATCCAGAACAGCTGCCAGACAGTTTCATGCCAGGTCGCTCTTGGCTCGATGGCTGGACTCGCTGGGACGCCGCGCACTACGTGGCGATCGCCGATCTCGGCTATGGGCATCCGGATAACCCAAGCCCAAATGGTGGGTACGGGTTTCTTCCCGTTTTCCCGATGTTGCTCCGCGCCGTCGGAGCGGCTGTGGGAGTCGCCACACCGGCCGGATTTGCTGCCACCGCCATCGCAATCGCGAACATCTGCTTCGTCATCGCGATCGTGCTCTTCGTCGCGCTCAGCCGCAACCATCTTTCTCAGGAGGCGACTCTGAACAGCGTCTGGCTGCTTCTGCTGATGCCGTTTGCCTTCTTCCTCAACGCCGCCTACTCAGAGTCGTTGTTCCTCTGCCTGTGCCTCGCTGCCTTCGTCCTCGGAGGCAAGAATCGCTGGCTGGCGGCAGCCGCGATCGCATCCGTCGCCTCAGTCACCCGGATTGCTGGCCTGCTACTGGCCCCGGCGCTGGTATTTGGAGCCTACCGGGCAGGCATCCGCGGCTGGCGTCTGGCAGCGACGGGAGTGACACCTCTCGTCGGTTTCGGTATCTGGAGCGGGTACACCTGGCGAATGATCGGTGATCCGTTCGCGTACTTCAACTCCCAGGCTGAATGGGGAGGATGGAACGAACATGTCCGCTTCTACGCTGATCTCATGCTCAACGAACCTCGCTCGCTGATTCAGGGAGACCCCAGGCACCTGATCATCCTGCTCAATCTGGGGATCGCCCTGGTGTTTCTAGCGATACTCCCCCGCACCTGGCGAGTCGCGCCACCATCAGTCGCGCTCTTCACCACCATGATTGTCGTCTTTCATATCTCCTGGACCTGGGTCTCACTCGGTCGATACTTGATTCCAGCAGTCGGCGTCTACCTGGCCGGTGGAGCCATGCTCACAAATTCACGCCTGGCCGGCACTCCACGGGATGTATTGTTCGCGTGCGCAATGGCAATGCTGACGGTCCTGTCAGCCCTCTTTGCCCTTGGGTTCTGGGTCGTCTGACCTGCAGCTATCCGCTGATAAGGGCATCCAGCCTCGCCTGCAAGTCCTCATTTCCTGCATACCCAACGATCTCGCCGTTGATCACGAGTGTTGGCGTACTGGTAATTCCTGCAGCTGACCCCTCGTCATAGGAATCCCGGACACTGTCCTCATAGACTCGATCGTCGAAACAGGCATCAAACTCGTCCGTATCGAGCTCCAGTGCCTCAGCCATTGATTTCAGCCGGGCATCGGAAAGGGCACCCGCGTTTTCGCCATCATGGTTCGCAAAGATCGTCTTGTGGAAATCCCAGAACCGATCCTGGTCCTGCGCGCACCATGCTGCTTCCGCAGCCCTTGTCGACTCGGTGCCAAGAAAAGCCAGGTCTCGATACTCGAGTGTGATCAGACCGGTGTTCACATACTGCTCGATGAGCATCGGCGTCGCCTCCTCGGCAAACAGAGCGCAACTGGGGCACTGGTAATCACCCCATTCGACCACGGTAACCGTTGCAGCTGGATCGCCCGCAACGCGCCCATCGATCGGAGCACTAATCATGGCCGCTTCGGTCACGACATCTCCAGCGGACTCCTCCCGCTGAGCTACCCACCAGAGCACTCCGGCCGCGACGACGAGTGCCAGCGCACCAGCCGCGATCCGCATCAGGCGCTTCTTTCGATCGCGCTGCTGTGCTGCCAGACGCCGTTGTTCCCGGGCAGATCGCTTCGATTCCAATTGCTCTTGTCCCGTTTTCGCCACCGTTCCCTGCTCTCCTGTCTTCGCCGAAACACGGTTCAAGGTAAGAACCGAACAGTATCTAACTTATACTTCCCTTCGAATGGCACGGATGTCGCCGTTTCGTCCGCAGCATCACAATTCTGTTGCAGTTCACAGAAGTCGGGCACATTGCCTCGCTCGCAACATCGATACTCCCTGCAAGCTCAACCCGAGGAATTCAGACATGACAGAAGTGAGTGATCCCATTCAGGTCAGAGGCAGGCCCGGAAAGCGCGGAGTGCCGACCACGTTGTATGACCTCAGCCTCACCGAGCTCACAGATCTGCTGCAGCGAGACGGCCAGCCTGCCTATCGTGCCCGCCAGATCTATCAAGGGGCCTACCAGCACCAGGTCGAGTCGTACGATCAGATGACCACCCTGCCTGCCCCACTCCGGGCACATCTGGCGACCAGTATTCCGTTTGACGCCCTGACCCTCGAGCAGGTCTACGAAGCCGATGATGGCGAAACGCTGAAAATGCTGTATCGAACCCCAGACGACCAACTGATTGAGACCGTTCTGATGTTCTACGAAGACCGTGTCACCGTCTGCGTCTCCTGTCAGGTCGGCTGTGCCGTCGGCTGTTCGTTCTGCGCGACTGGTATCGGCGGACTCCAGCGCAACCTCACAGCCGGGGAAATGACGGCTCAGGTTGTCGATGCTGCAAGGCGCGCCAAAACACGCGATCGCAAGCTGAGCAATCTGGTGATGATGGGCATGGGCGAGCCATTTCACAACTATGCCGAGACGCTGAAGTTCATCCGCATCATCAACGATCAGCACGGGATGGGATTCGGCGCGAGGCGAATCACCATCTCGACATCTGGCATCATTCCGGGCATCAACAAGCTGGCTGAAGAACCGATGCAAGTCAATCTGGCGGTCTCTTTGCACGCTCCAAACGATGCCCTGCGCAGCACACTCGTTCCGATCAATCATCGCTTTCCCGTGAAGGACCTGATGCGTGCTTGCGACCAGTACATCGCTAAGACGGGCCGCCGCATCTCATTCGAATACGCGCTCATGAAAGGGATCAACAGCGACGACGATACGGCCCGGGAACTGGCTTTGCTGCTTCGCGGCAGGCTCTGCCACGTCAACATCATTCCGTTCAATCCCGTGGACATGCTGCCATTCGAACGACCGGCCGAAGCAGACATCGACCGGTTTGCGCAAATCCTCAGTGACGGCGGCATCCCCGTTTCAGTCCGGTACTCGCGTGGCCTCGAAATTGCGGCGGCCTGCGGCCAGCTTCGGGCCCGTCATCTTGAGGCTGCCAACACCTGATCTCGCTCTGATCCAGCAGGCTACGCCATCAGATCGTGCGCCATCTCCTCGAACATCGCAATGTACGTGTCCGTGTCTTCAACCGAGTGTTGTACCGAAAGCGTCCACTCTTCTTCGCGGCCCGGTGTCATATAAATGCCACGATTCATCGCATAGAGCCAAGCTAGGTCAGTCAGCTCCTCTTGCTGATTCGCCATGAACGACTCATAGTCTGTGATCTTCACCGGCGAAAATGTAACGCAGCCCTTCGAGCTGATCCCGACGGTGTAACCCGGCAGGCCGTACTTTCTCAACACCGCGTCGCATCCAGCCTGCAAGCGGTCGTTCAGCATGTTCAGATGCTCGTATGCCTGCGGCGTCAGGACATGCTCAAGACTTGCCCTCGAAGCCGCCATCGTCAGCGGGTTCCCGTTGTAGGTTCCAACCTGGTACACCG
>JBGTJM010000536.1:0-5325 GCA_041745115.1 Thermomicrobiales bacterium | reverse complement strand
CGATGGCTCGGGTTCGGTCAGTGATATTGGCCTCGACGCTTTCTGGATCGAGACAAAGTGTTTCGGGATCGAGATCAGCGAAAACGGGAATGGCATTCTGGAAGAGGATGCCCATGACTGTGCCGAAGTCGCTGCAAGGAGTCGTGATGACTTCGTCGCCTGGATTTGGGTCGATTGTGGCAATTGCGGTGTGGACTGCGGCCGACCCGGATGAAACAGCGATCGCATGTTTGACACCATAGAGACTGGCAAACGCGGACTCGAGTGCCTTGACCTTTGTGCCACCATGACGTCCCAGTTGCCCGGAGCTGATCACGGCGGCGAGCTCATTCAGCTCCTCCGCACCCATCTGGCGGGTTGCACCCGGAGGGGGTGATTCGCGAACTGGCTTTCCGCCATCTATCGCCAGTATTTCGCTGTTGATGCTCATTTCGGTTGTCCTTGTTCAGATGGATTGACGAGCGACCAGTGCATGGACGTTCGGTCGCTGTCGCCGGCGTAATATGCCACCAGGATGTTTCCGTCAGGCGTTGTGACCGCGCGAGGATGGCCAAATTGCCAGCGCATCATGTCCTGCCAGAACTCCTCGAACTGGGTGGACTGTCCGATCTGTGGACCGGAGGCGCGAGGATGCTCGTAGAAGACGCACTCGTCATCGTTCCATGTTTGGCCGAAGTCTTCACTGATCGATATCCGCATCGAGGCTGGATGGTGACGATGAACGTAAATCGCAGCCAGTCGGTTGCCTCCCAGAGGCAAAGGCTGGCAATGCTGACCTTGCCGGCCGACGGCCATTGGCCCTGACCATGATTTTGCATCTGGTCCGGGCCAGGAGATGTGGTTCTGGATATCGATGCCCCGAGACCGGTCGTGGGTCCAGAACATCGCGACGAGCTCTCCTGATTCCGGATGCTGGGCGATGCGCTGATCCCAGTAGAAGATGTCCGATTCTGAGTCGGCAGCCACGACCTGTCGATCCGGCCACGTGTTCCCACCGTTTGAGGAAATGCGGAGCGACGCCGTGTGCTGTCCCGGTGATCGATCATCGTAGGATTTCCAGGTTTCGTAGGGCAGGGCCAATTTTCCATCCGAAAGCTGGAAGATCGGGCCGGTGATCGAACAGCCTGACTCAGGGGAAAGATCAACAACTTGCTGGTCGAACCAGTTCGAGCCGCCGTCACTGGATTTGGCAACAATTGTCCTGGTTGGCAGTATTCCTGCGGTATCGGGATTGACGAACGGAAGGTCTGGATCGGAGCGATCGACCCAGAGAAACCCGCCAGTAAGTTGACCGGGCGCAATCTCGGTGAAGTATCCAGCGTAGACGTCGCCCTCCACGCCATCGACTGACAGTGTGAGACCGGCGTGACGAGTTGACCATTGCTGACCGTCTTGGCTGTGCATGATCCGCAGCCGACCACCGGCGATGTCCCTTCCTGCAGCTGTTCTGAACGCACAGAGATATCCGCCATCTCGAAGCCGTAGCAACGAGGTGAAGGCGTTTGATTGTTCATCGACCTGCGCACTCGCTGAGTCGAAAATGATGCCGCTTGCCAAAACTTCCATCGGGTTCAGAAGACGGGAACGCGATTGTTACCGGCAGCCTGGGACTCCAGAATCGCTTCGATGATCGCCACCGCCTTGCGGGCTTCTGAGGGTGGGGACTGGGTTGGCGTGCCATTCTCGAGTGAGGTTAGCAAGTCGGCAATGGCGGCTTGCATACCGCCCATCGTTCCCTGGGGCACGATCGGTCGAGAAATGGCTCCGTCATCGGTTGCCTGGCTAAGGATGACCTGGCGATCACTCACCAGGATCTTTCCTGTTGTGCCGATGAGCTCGACTGACATCATCTGTGTGCCGCGTTTCATGCCGCTGAGCGAGGCACGGACACCGTTGTCGTATGCAACATAGGCGTTCGCGCCGGGCTCGATGGAGGCATCTCGGCCGCCATCGCCGTGATAGCGGGTGCCGTAATCCTCAAATCCAGGTTCCAGCTCGCCGATAGCCCAGATTGGATTGGCATCGGCGAAATAGCTGAGCAAGTCGATGATGTGACTGTGGTTTCTCCAGAGCATTGCGCGCTCACCGCCAAGATGCGCCATGATGTGAACGAGATCGCCAATGTCCCCGGCGCGCAGCGATTCGCGAGCGGCGACATATTGTGGTGACCACCGGCGAGTGTGGTTCACGCTGACAAGCACGTTGTGCTTCTCGGTTGCGGCGATCATTGCGTCGATCTCATCGGTGTGAACCGACATCGGCTTTTCGCAAAAAATGGCTTTCACGCCCGAGCTGGCCGCTGCAAGGACTACCGGCTCGTGCAAATTGTCGGGAGTGGCTACACACACGACGTCTATTCCCCCAACGTCGAGCATTTCCTGGTAGTTCTGAAATACCCGAGCGTCCGGCCACGTGCCAGACCATCGTTCTTTGAAGAGATCGCAAGCAGCCTCGCTGATATCGCAGCCGGCAACCACGGTCGCATTGGGCAAATTGACGATACCTGACAAGTGGGTGTGCGGCGTTGCGAGACCCAGGACCGGATGCGTGCCCTGCGGAGCCGGTTCCGATGTGATCCAGCTGAGTCCTACGATTCCGAAACGGTGTACTGTCATTGCGCCTCCTCTATGCGGTTCAGTTTCGAGAGTCATTCAATTCAGGGAACTCAGTTTTTATCAGCTCTTGCAGCTCAGCGACATGTCGCTCGGTACCGCTTGTATAGGGGGCTCTGATTTCCAGCGGCATATCTGGGAAGACACCAGCCCGGGTTGCGATCTTGGCCAGAGCTGCTGACGAATTGATGTCCGGGCACATGGGCAGCCACCGACGGAAGAAACGATGGCAGGTCACGCCGAGCTGAGCTGCGGCAGGCCAGTCGCCTGCGTCGCAGGCGGCCATCATCTGGAGCGCGAAGCGGGGCGAAACGTTAGCGACGAAGCTGTAGAAGCCGGGTGAACCAAACAGGGCGCCGGCGATGATGTGGTTGTCGACAACGAAATGAGCGAGGTCAGGCGTGGCGCCGATGATATCGATCAATGCGCCGGTGTCGCCGCCGGTGTGTTTGCTTCCAGCCAATCTGGGAGCCACCTCGAGGATTCGCTGATAGTCCTTGCCGGTGAGCATCCGGCCGCTGCGGGCAATGTTGTAGTGAATGAGCTCGGTTTCGGGAAGTGCATCCTGGATGGCGCCGTAGAAGCGGACGATGTCATCGTCGTCAAGGGGGATCCAGGACGGGAATGCGACCTGGATGCGATGGACTCCGTGCTCCCTAGCCATTTGGCCGCGGCGGATGACGCCATCGGTGTGAAGCCAGGCGCAGCCGACCTGGACAGGCAGTTTGTGCTGCTCGGCTTCAGCGGCAAAGGCAATCACAAGCGTTGAGAGTTCCTCGAACTCGAGAACGTGCATTTCGCCGTCGGTGCCCGTTGTATAGGCACCGTTCAGTCCAGCGGCTGCATATCGCCGAACCAGTTCCTTTACGATGCCGGTATCTACCTGTCCATCACTCGACCATGGAGTGGGCATAGCGACCCAAACGCCGCGCAATGGAGCCTTTGCGATGCTCATCTGCTCACCAGATCCTCTCTTTATTGCCTGAAGATGCGCTGGCCTCTGTGTTTTCATGACCGGCGACCCGCACCCGTGTGCCGGTGCTGGCCGCTTCGTAGATGGCATCGATCACTTCCAGCGCACGGATCGCGTGGGCTCCAGTAGCAAGCGGCGGACGATTCTCAGCAATCGCGCCGAGGAGGTCGTCGATGATGCGCAGGCCAACTGATCCATACCCGATCGCGGGAGCCAGCTCATAGGTCGAAACCTGCCGCTGCATGGGGTCGTGGCTGGTGCCAGGATGGATCCAGGTCTGGGTGCCATTCGGCTCAATCGACAGTGAAGCGCTCGAGCCTCGGAACGCCGCATACCCGTTCCCACCCGGCCGAGGGAGGGCGTAGGCAAAGTGCATCGTGCCAAGTGCGCCACTTTCGAATCGAAATGCCACCGAGATGGTGTCTTCGACATCGATGTTCGCGCCGTTTGTCATCGCTGACATGGCCTGGACTTCGACGATGGGTTCACCTGCCATCCAGAGGAGGAGATCGACATCGTGCACCCCGAGCCAGTGCAGGATTCCACCGCCCATTGCTTCGCGGCTAAAGATCTGATTCGCTGGATCCCGAACGGCGACCGATGACGTCACAAAGATCGCTTCGGCCGTGAGCAGCTTGCCAAGCCTACCGGCACGAATTGCCTGACGTGCATCGATCCAGGATTGACCGTACCGGCGAGTCAATGCGAGCGCGATTTTGACGTTTTCTGCGCTCTCCGACGCGAATGCGGCCCGAGCTTCCAGGGCAGTCCGGGCTCCAGGTTTGTCCACCAGCAGATGTACACCAGCCTCTGCCAGGTGCTGAATCGCGCCAGGCGCTGCAACGTTTGGCAGTGTGACAACAGCAATGTTCGGCCGGGCATCGCGGATTAGCGTGCCCAAATCGGAGTAAAACGGCACGCTTCGAAACCAGGCCGGGAATTGCTGCGCGAGGTTCGGATCGGCATTGTCGGGACCATCGAGATCTCGTCGCTCCGGGCTGGGATCGTATCGACCAACGATTTCCACTCTGTCCTGAAATTCGTTGAGTGATTCCACCCAGCCTGTGACGTGGTAGTGGTTGAGCCCGACCACGACGGCACGATGTCTATTGCTCATGCGGCACTCCGGTAGTCCTGGCGACGCAAGACGCGTCCGGGCGTGGCGTTGGTTGGAACTCCAGCATCGACGACGATCTCGCCGTTCACCATTACTTTGGAGATGCCTATCGGATCGAGCTGGGGTTCTTCCCAAGTGGCGAGGTCGGCCACAGTATTGGGATCGAAGATGACGACGTCTGCAGCGAATCCTTCGCGAAGGAGTCCGCGGGCGGGAATCCTGAAGCGCTCCGCGGGAAATCCACTCATTTTGAAAACGGCCTGCTCTAGAGAAACTGCGCCCATTTCTCGGACGCAGAGTCGCAGAGCCCTCGCGAAGCAGCCATTGCTGCGAGGGTGGCCGAAGGCGCCGTGATACACGCCATCACTGGCAACCATCATGCGAGGATGCTGAATCGTGGCCCCGATACGGTTGTCGAGCGCGGGGCCTTCGACGCGCTGGTGAAAGACCATCAGCGCGTAGGGATGTTCTTCTTCGATCATTTTCAACGCCAGATCACCGGCATTCATCGATTCGGACTCAGCAACCTGGAAGAACGATTGGCCGATCCAGCGACCAGTCTGATTGACCGCGACGGTGAGATCCTTCGGCGCCTTGTCTCCCGTCAGCCGATCCTGCAGCGC
>JBGTJM010000535.1:0-5250 GCA_041745115.1 Thermomicrobiales bacterium | reverse complement strand
TTGGAAGCGGATGGTGTGGTCGATCACATACCCGTGTTTGTGCGGTCATCTGCGAATGCGGCGTCCCGGTCCATACTTTTCCTTGCACCTACGAATACCTATCTGGCGTATGCAAACGAACGTCTCTTTCATGGTCTCGAGAGTGATCCCGACTTCATCGAGAAGACTATCGAGCGAGATGTCGTTCTTTCAGAACGCGATCAGTATCTGATCGAACATCCGGAGCTCGGCTCTTCGGTGTATGACCGGCATCCAGACAGCACGGGTGTTTGCTACACGAGCAGACTGCGACCGGTCGTTACGATGCGCCCTGAGTGCGTTTCCTGGGCGACCGGTGATCCTCGCCATTTCAGTGGTGATCTGTATCTCATTGAGTGGCTCGACGCGATGAAACACGAATATGACGTTGCGACTGATGAGGATTTGCATCTGGAAGGCGTCGAGCTGCTCGATAGCTACTCGGTCGTGGTAACGGGAAGCCATCCGGAGTATTGGACAACACCGATGATGAAGGCACTTGACGGTTACCTGTCGAACGGTGGCAAGTTGATGTATCTGGGTGGAAACGGTTTTTACTGGGTGACCGGCATGGCGAGTGATGATCCAGCGGTCATCGAAGTCCGTCGAGGGATTAATGGCACACGAGCCTGGACGTCGCATGCTGGAGAGATCTACCTGAGTACCACAGGAGAGCTTGGGGGACTTTGGCGAAATCGGGGACGATTTCCAAACGCGATGGTGGGTGTCGGGTTCGCTTCGCAGGGTTGGGGCGGCGCGCCGGGATATCGCCGGTTGCCTGATAGTTTTCGCGATGATGCTGCTTTCGTCTTCGATGGAGTTGGCGAGGATGATGTTATCGGGGAATTCGGGCTCGTGATGGGGGGTGCAGCCGGTGACGAAGTGGATCGCTACGATGAGGAACTCGGAACACCCCCGGAGACCTTGCGCCTGGCGACAACAGAAGGATCACACAGCGACTACTATCAGGTCGTGATCGAGGATTGTGCGTTCATGCTGCCCGGCCGTGGCGGACGTGACGACGATCGCGTACGGGCAGACATCACGTTGCTGCAGGACGACGGCGGTGGCGCCGTTTTCTCAGTGGGATCGATCAACTGGATCGGTAGCCTGATGTGGAACGATGGCCGGAACAATGTCGCTACGATCACGAACAATGTCCTGAGACAGTTTGCCGGTCTGCACACGTCGTGATCGAAGCCACCGTGTATTGGCCGGTGGAACGGTAGAAAAGCACGAGCTTCAGGCTAGGGCACCGAGCGTGAGTAGCACAGAACATTCGACAGGCGTAACGGTCCTGACCTACAACGTTGGAAATGGCATGGCCGATCCAGACCGGTTGACGTCAATGCTTTTCGATTCTCAGGCCGAGATCGTAGGGCTGCAGGAGCTCGCCGTGCCGCAGGCCCGGGCGGTCGAGTTGCAACTGGCCGAAACGTATCCCTATCGCCTGTTGATCCCGACAGGGTTTTCGGGAAAGGGACTCCTCAGCAAATTGCCTATTGAAACCAGTGGCAGCATCGGGCTCGCACCAGACCGGCCAGATATGGCGGGCCGCGTGTCGATTCAGGGGCGGAGTGTACAGGTGATCGTCGCGCATCCTCGGCCGCCGAGGGTTACGCGGAATGGTGCGCACTTCGATGATGCAACAACGAATCAGGTGCGGGCTATCGGGGCTATGGCCGTAGACGATCCACCTGCAATCGTCCTGGGCGATTTCAACATGACCCATCGTCAGGCGCTGCATGCTGATCTTCTCTCCCTCGGGCTCCGCGACGCGTTTCACATGCTGGATCGGAAAGGCGCGACGTTTCCCAGCAAGGTTGGCCATTCGCATCGGGTTGGAAGCCTTTTGAGCCGACTGCCAATGCGGCCAGTGCTTCGTATTGACTATGTGTGGTTTACGTCCGAGTTCGAGGCGATCGATGCATGGGTTGGCACCCGAGCGGGTTCTGATCATCTTCCCGTCCTTGCCAGATTGGCCTGGCGTGAGACGGTGTCTGGCGATGACGTTCGTCAGGATCAGTGATCGTCTGTTGGGTTCTTGTGGCGGCCACGCCTGGGAGCATGAGCATGTGCATACCCATCATGCTTGTGCCAGACAGGACGGTTGTCTCTGGGGTCGCCTTTCATCAAGAGCTTTGGCATCGAGTAGACACGGCGAGCGTCCTGTGCGCAAATCGGACATCGGACGTGCGATGACGCCGCGCTCATCGGGCGCTCGAGCTCGAGATAGATGTCGCAGGCGTCACATTCGAAGTCGTATTTTGGCAAGTGAAGATCCTTCTGTGAGATAGACAAGCGCGAAGATTACCGTCGACTGCAGGCAGCGCAAAGCCCGAACACCGCCAGGTGATCGATCGAAGGCGCAAAACCGTAGCGTTCGAGAATGGCCGCCTTTAACGGCATGACAAGCTCGTCATCCAAATCGATGATCGTTCTGCATCGATGACACACCAGATGATGGTGACGCGACTGCTCGATGATCTCGTACTCCCTGATGCCGCCTCCGAGGTCCGTTTCCGAGATGATGCCGATGTTGCGAAAAACCTCGAGGGAGCGGTAGACGGTTGCTCTGTTGACGTCCGGAGCGATCTTCGCGACCCGATCCAGGATTTCGTCCGCGCCGAGGTGCTCGCCAGGAAGCTCAAACACCGAGAGGATCGCTTTGCGTGGCTTGGTGGCCTTGTATCCTCCTGCTCTCAGGCGCTGAGCGAGATGGTCTGATCGCTGATCCGGAGACCGTGCAGAGGTAGATGCGCTCATTCTTTGGTAGTCCAGGTTCACCTTTCGGTCTCGTTCTATATCGCCAAGTATGTCGCATCAGCCGATACTGCTGTGCGTTGTCACCGGACTTGATCTTCCAGCGATTCAGACGTAGCCTGAGAATACGATATTGCGACTAGTCGCAATATACTGCCCCAGTGATATTTCGGTGATAGTCGTTGGAGCGTGTTCACATGAAGGTCGATGCAATTCTGAATCCTGGATCATTGAGTCGGAGAAGGTTGCTGGTGGGAGCCAGTGCTGCCGCGATCTGTTTCACATCTAGTGGACAGCGCTTTGTCGCTGCACAGGAAGAGCCTGAGGTTCTGGGATGGTCTGACGAGCTGGGCGACAACGGGCTGCTCAACGTGGCGACCACCGTGGCGCCCATCAGCTCGATCGTGCGGAACATCGGTGGGAACCGAATCAACCTGCGGGGTATCGTCCCCGATGGTGTGAACTCCCATACATTCGAACCTGCTCCCTCCGATGCGGTCATTCTCAGCTCGGCCCATATTCTGATTGCAAACGGGCTGGAGCTCGAGGTCCCGACCATAGAGCTTGCCGAAGCGAACCTGCCTGAAGGAGCGGAGGTATTCACGCTTGGTGACAAGGTGATCACTCCGGAGCAGTACGCCTACGACTTCTCTTTCCCCGAGGACGAAGGAAAGCCAAACCCGCATTTGTGGACAAACGTGCCATATGCCATGCGCTATGCGGAACTGATTTCGGAGAAGCTGTCGGAGCTCGATCCAGAAAACGCTGATTACTTCGCGACGAATCTCGAGCTTTATCAGGAGCGCCTGGAAGAACTCGACACTGCGATCAGCGAGACGGTGATGACCATTCCAGAAGAGAATCGAAAGCTGCTGACCTACCATGATTCGTGGGCATACTTTGCGCCTACGTACGGCATGACGGTGATCGGCGCGATTCAGCCCTCTGATTTCTCGGAGCCTTCCCCCAGAGAAGTTGCAGATCTGATCGACCAGATCCGTGATGAGCAAGTTCCAGCGATTTTCGGGTCTGAGGTGTTCCCTAGTCCGGTCTTGGAACAGATCGCGAGTGAGGCAGGAGCAGAGTACTTCGATGATCTGCGAGACGACGAACCGCCGGGAGAGGTCGGGTCGGCTGAACACACATTTGTGGGTATGATGCTGCGCAATCTCGAAGTCATGGCGCTTGCACTGGGTGGCAACACTGATGCCCTTGCGACTGTTTCTCCTGAGGACACCTGGATCGCCTGATGTTCATCCCAGGCGGCGCAAGCCGATGAGATTCGCCGAAAGAAGGTAACGTGTCGAGTCACGCGATCGAGCTCAAACGAATCACCGCAGCCTATGATCGAACACCGGTTCTGAGGGATGTAACGCTCTACGTGCCCCCTGGCCAGTTCACTGGATTGATTGGTCCGAGTGGAGCGGGGAAGACGACGTTGCTGAGAGCGATGCTGGGGCTGGTTCCTCGCGTGGAAGGTGACGTGTTCGTGGGCGGCCGGCGAGTTGTTGCAGACAGATCGCCAGGAGGTGTTGGGTATGTCCCGCAGGTCGGCGGTATCGATTGGAGTTTCCCGGTAACCGTCGAGAATGTGGTGATGATGGGAATCTCGAGCCAACGACTCGTGCTGCCGTGGCCATCGCGACAGGAGCGCCGGCAAGTCTATGATGTTCTGGAGCGGTTGGGTTTGAACGGGTTCGAGTCTCGTCACATTCGGGACCTTTCCGGGGGACAGCAGCAGCGGGCATTCCTCGCGCGTGCACTTGTTGCCGATCCGGGCATTCTGATCCTGGACGAGCCAACAGCGAGCGTCGACATCAAGACGCGAGACGATATTTTGCATCTGCTGTCAGAAATCAATCGCGATGGCACGACTGTCGTGATGACGACCCATGAACTGAACAGTGTGGCGGCGCATTTGCCATGGGTGGTGTGCGTCAACGGCGGTATTGTGGCTCAGGGTCCGCCTGAGACCGTCTTTAATGCGGAGACCATGAGCAGGACGTTTAACGCTGAGATGCGGGTGATACAAGACGAGGAAACTGGTGCATTGCTCGTTGCCGAAGCAGGCGCTCATCGGCCATTCTCACTCGACTCCGATTCCCTGGCGTCCGTTGCCTAGATCCTGATCGCCATGCACGTCATAACCGATCCACTGCAATATGAGTTTTTTCGCAATGGTCTGATGGTGGCAACGCTCGTCGGTGCTCTTTGTGGGCTGATGGGTGTGTACATTGTGCTACGGCGAATGAGCTATATCGGCCATGGTCTGTCCCATTCGGTATTTGGCGGCGCAGTTGTGGCCTACCTTATGCAGTGGAACTTCTATATCGGCGCCGGCCTCTGGGGGTTTCTGTCCGCGTTGATCATCAATTTCGCCTCCCGGCGCCGGAACGTGGGTGCGGATGCGGCAATCGGCATTGTGACCACTGCTTCGTTTGCGCTCGGCGTTGCTCTGATAAGCCGGCA
>JBGTJM010000534.1:0-5761 GCA_041745115.1 Thermomicrobiales bacterium | reverse complement strand
CCTTAATTGCACCCCGAACAGACGCTCGATTCTTTTCGATACCGCCTTCACTGTAGTAGTGGACGGTGGGTCCTCCCAGTCCTTCCCCAATGACACGACCATCGTCAGTAGCAATCATCGCCTTGGTGGAAGTCTGGCCACCATCGATTGAAAGCAGGTTCGTCATAGCCTTGACTCGCACGCCTCAGATCAATTGGACGAAGCCAACATACGAAATACGTACACCAGCGACAGGGTCATCCTCTCATCATCCGGAGTCTCGGAGCGTATTCATCGATGAGAGCGCGATTGTGCTCATCGCCACCTGGCACGTTCATGCTCATCAATGCAGGAACCCGAAAGCCGCGTTCGATCATCACCTCGACTGTCTGGGCAATCAGCATGTTGAGGAGCGTTGCTCCTAGCGCCGTCGAGCTCGCGGCGACCTTGCTTTGCAGGCCTTCGAATTCGAGGATCGCGTCACCCTCCGGAACATGACTGTCGATCGTCAGATCGGAAACCTCGGCAAGCTTCTTGCCAGATGAGTGTCGTGATTCCGCTGACGCATATGCCGCTGCAGAGGTGATGGCTATGGTTGTCGCGCCAAGTTTGCTCGCTTCAATTGCGAGGTCGATCGGCACTGGATTGATACCAGAATTGCTGACGACAATGACTACCTCCCCTTCTGCGACGCCGAAGGAGTTGAGGATCACTGGAGCATAGCCCTCCGTGCGCTCGACCTGGCCTGCCCGGAGCGTTCCGAAACTGGTGAGATTGATGTCAAGCATCGCATTGAAGGCCATCAGACTACCGGCTCGATAGAACACCTCCTCGGCCATCATATGCGAGTGCCCACTGCCAAATACATGAACGAGACCGCCATTGCCGATGCATCGCGCCAAAACATCTGCAGCTTTTTCGATCTGGCTTCCCTCCGCCAGAATGTCTTGCTGGAGCTGCATCAGTTTGCTCAAATAGCGCTCGTACGACTTCGTCATCTGCTGCCTTCTCCTCGGTTTCGGACCATCCTGAAATTCCGGTTGCACGCTCGAAGTATGACTGCCCCTGGTACGATTTGTGCGTCATTGATGTTCGTAGCAGTCGCGGATCGAGGTCAGCGCAATCAGAAAGGGCAATGGCGGAGAATGGACAATCGCGAAGTCGAGCCGGCAATCGAACAACCGTACGAAGATCCACCTCCAAAGGAACAGCGTTTCTGGAATGCCAGCATTTACACCACAGTGGCTGTGCTGGCGGCGATCTTCATTATCGTCATTATCGTGGCGTTTGTTGTCTTCTAGTAAAACAACTTGCCAATCGAGCGGTTTGCGGTAAATTGCTTCAGAGCCGGAGCGCGCACGATGGCCGCTCTGATCGGAGCGCACGGTAGTCTGACGAGAATGCAGATCTCTTGATTTCCAATGTGGAGTGACGGCGCCTGCCTTCGTGACAACCCTGGCTGTGACAATTGGAGTTGGTTCAGACCATCGCCGCTATGCCGATGAAGCGGCTTCGCGTGTCGAGAGATATCTCGGTCTCGAAACGTTCACCATCACTGAAGAGCATCTTGAGCATGCACTCGATCTTGGCGAGTTTCCAAAGAGGGTCTGGTCGCTGAAGTTCAGGATGTTCGACATGATTCCGTCACACTACGACCGGATCATGTATTTCGACAACGACTGGCGACCAGTGCGGGAATGGGACGTCGATGCCACGTTTCGCGATCGAGAAAGCATCTATGTGGCGCCCGACCTGCCTCACAACCACCTCATCCGGGAACTCTCGGCAGCATATGGGTTTGAGCCTGGAACGTATTTCAATGCCGGCTGGATGGTTTTACCGCGCCGCGCACAACCGATGCTGGAAGCAGCACGCACGCAATATTCTGGTCTGCCGGAACACTTTGGGGATCAATGCGTGCTGAATCAGCTTTGGGCTGGCAAGGTGACGTATGTTCCTGCAGCATTCAATGTTCTGGACATCGAGGAGTGGCCCGATCCGGCAAATGTAATGGCCGTTCACACCGCAGTCGGCGACTGGAACTATGCCGTCTACCGGGGTGAGGTTGCCGACCGAGACTGGGATATCTACCCTTTCGGCACTCATCACGAGACGACCCTATTTAACCTCGACTACTCCCATCCGCTTACAATCGGCAGAGAACATATCATCGAGATTTATCGTCAGGCTCTTTGCCATTCTGGCGGCAAAGCTCTGGAGTACAGCAGCTTTCGGGGCCATTCAGCGCTGGCGCTGACTCTGGCAGGAATGAACGTGCGGTCAGTCGATCGCAACAGTGGCTTTCAGCGAACTCGAGAAGGGCTGGTCCGGAGATACCATCAGCTGGTCGATTTTCAGATATGTCCTGACCGAAGCTGGCAGCATGGTCCCGATACCTTTGATGTCGTGCTTCTCGATACGCAATATCGGGATCGAATTCGCTATCAATTGGAAGCGCTTTGGAAGCGAAAAGTCCGCCCGGGCGGCTTGCTGATCGCCCACGATGTCGAGAAGATCAATGTGGCGGCGCTTGTAGAGGCGATCCAGCCAGCATCATTTGCAGTCACCGCTGACATCGAAGGCCGGGAAATGGGTTTCTTCAGAAAGTCCCGTGACGACGAAACGCCGACCTAATCTCGTCATCTTCATTACAGTCAACTGGGCCAGAATCCGGTATCTTCTTTTGTGCGGGTGTAGAACGCTGTGTCGTCGTCATTCCTGGTGAGACCCGGCGACACATGGCATCAGGAATGGATTACGAATGAAACGCATCGAAGACTATGGCCTCATTGGAGACTTACACACATCGGCGCTGATCGACCGGACCGGATCGATCGACTGGTGCTGCTTTCCGAGATTTGACTCCGGGGCTTGCTTCGCGGCGCTACTGGGGACCAAAGAACATGGCCATTGGAGCCTGGCCCCTGAGTCGTCACCGATACGAACCACCCGGAAATACCGAGACAACACCCTGATCCTGGAAACGATTCATGAGACCGAATCCGGCGCGATCCGGGTGATCGACTTCATGCCACCGGAGGCTGTGCCGCCAAGTATCGTGAGAATCGTCGAAGGAATGCATGGCACAGTCGACGTGCGCTCGGACTTAGCAATTCGGTTCGATTTTGGCCGGATTGTGCCGTGGGTGCGGCGGGTCGACCACGCGCGGTTGGCGGTGGCTGGCCCAGACGCGCTCTGCTTGCGAACCCCCATGGACATGCATGGTGAGAACATGACCACGGTCTCCGAGTTCAAGGTGAATGCCGGAGAGCGCGTTCCGTCTGTTCTGACGTGGTTTCCTTCCCATGAAGCGCTGCCCGACGCTGTCGATGCCGAATTGGTGCTCGAAGAGACTGAGTCGTACTGGACCGAATGGGCCGGGAGCTGCTCAGATTTCGGAGACCATCAGGATGCCATCCTGCGTTCATTAATCGTATTGAAGGCGTTGACCTTTCATCCTACCGGTGGGATCGTTGCCGCGCCCACGACGTCGCTTCCGGAGAAGATCGGCGGAGTCCGCAACTGGGACTATCGATTCTGCTGGTTGCGAGATGCAGCAATGACCATCGTGGCGATGTTGAGATCCGGTTACTCGACAGAAGCCGAATCGTGGCGCGAATGGCTGTTGAGGGCTGTCGCTGGTGATCCGAAAGATGTCCAGATCATGTACGGCATCGCTGGTGAGCGACGTCTCGAGGAATACGAGCTCGACTGGTTGCCTGGCTTCGCAGATTCCCTCCCAGTGCGGGTGGGCAATGCAGCATCCAAGCAACTGCAACTCGATGTTTTCGGAGAACTGATGGAGGCCGCCTATACCTGGATCGGAAGCGGCGTCCCACGTTCTGAATTTGGCTGGCGGATGCTTCTGAATATTCTTCAATGGCTCGAAACTGGCTGGCGGGAGCCTGATGCAGGAATCTGGGAAGTGCGCGGTCCGACGCGACATTTCACTCACTCCAAGGTCATGGCGTGGGTTGCGTTTGATCGAGCAGTTCGACTGATCGAGGAGCATGATTTTGATGGTCCGGTGGAACGATGGCGACAAGTACGGCAGGAGATCAAGGAAGATGTGCTAGCGCACGGCTTCAACGAACAGAAACAAGCGTATTCTCAGTTCTACGGTTCTGATGAGCTTGATGCCAGCGCGTTGTTGATGCCGATCGTCGGATTCCTGCCGCCGAATGATGCACGGATTGTGTCGACGGTGGCCGCGATTCGCGAGGAACTCGGGGTCGATGGGCTGTTGCTAAGGTATTTACCCCAGGAAGATGTCGATGGACTGCCTGGCGACGAGGGTGTCTTTTTGCCATGCTCGTTCTGGTTGTGCGAAGTGCTGGCAATGCAGGGCCATATCGATGAAGCCCATGAGCTATTCGACCGGCTTCTGGGACTGCGCAACGATCTGGGCCTGATTTCGGAGGAATATGACCCGATCGAGGGCCACATGCTCGGGAATTTCCCACAAGCGTTCACGCATCTTGCCTTGATCGAGGCCGCGCTGGAGTTGGGTGGGCGAGCCTTCCACGCCCGGGATTCTTTGACCGGTGCTCCTGGCGAGGTCGTGCCAGCTTCGTCCTGAGCGGGAAGTGACCGAGCATTAGTCAGAACGATCGGCGATCCCTACAATCAGCGTAACGGAACGTTGTCGTTTTCTTCTCGACCGAGGAGCAACGCTATGTCGACCACGATGGTCGATGGGCTCTCGATTGCCTACCGACAGCAAGGATCCGGCCCACCGCTTCTGCTACTGCACAGCGTATTCACCGATAGCAGAATCTGGGAACGGCAGATCGACGAGCTTTCGCGTTCGTTCACTGTGCTGGCCTGGGACACGCCCGGGTGTGGCGGCTCGGATGATCCTCCAGAAGGCTGGACGATGGCCGATTATGCGGCCGCGTTGCACGGTCTCGTCACGGCGGTGGGTTTCAAGCGACCACATATCGTGGCGTCAGCCTGGGGCGCGGGGCTTGCGCTGGAGTACTATCGGGCTCATCCTGGCGAGCCGCGAACGCTGGTGCTGACGTCGGCCTATGCGGGTTGGAAAGGGTCGTTGCCGCAGGATGAAACCGATCGGCGCCTGGAGCGGATCCGGGCTGAGTCACAGTTGCCGCCGGAAGCGTTTATTGCTTCCTGGATTCCAACGCTGCTGGCACCGTCTGCGTCGAAAGAGATTGTGGAGCAGGTGACGTCGCTGATGCGAGATTCGCATCCGGACGGGCCGCGCCGGATGTCTGAGGCATTCGCGCAGTCGGATACGCGAGATATCCTGAGCTCGATCGAGGTTCCGACCCTGCTGGTCTATGGAGCGGCAGACCGGCGTTCCCCGCTGACCGTGGCGAAAGAACTGAACGACGCAATTCCAGGATCGGAGCTGGTTGTGCTGCCCAGTGTGGGGCACCTTGTGTTCGTGGAGGATGCAGCGGGGTTCAACGCGGCGGTGTTGAGGTTTTTGGGAGCTGGAAGCTAGGAGCTGGGAACTGGGAACTAGTGTCCCCCATCCCCTCTGCGAAGGGGATGGGATTTTCTGTGTTGGATGGGTTTGCGGCGGGATCGACCGGGTCGTCGAGTGACCCTGTAGTGGGATCGTGATGATGAAGGCCAAAGAGGCGAGCGACATCATCGCTCGACCGGGATCCTGTGTTGCGCCGGGTTGGGATTACGGCTCGAAAGCCGACCGGTAACCAGCCGGAGGCAGGGCTACGCGCTGCCCAGGCCCGCTCACCTACCTCGGAGTGCCGCTTACCTATCATAGTAGCACACTAGTTCTATTTATGTCAGTAGT